>JBCBDH010000042.1:0-17870 GCA_038529855.1 Bacteroidota bacterium
CACCATTCCTCTGACGGGTTCCAACAGTTGCGACAGCACGATTATTTTGGATTTGACGGTAGAGGAATGGTGTAAATATTTGTTTGATCATAGGTCGTGCCGCCAATTTCGATATCATTGCCTTCACAAATCGTCTCGCTGCGGTTTACAAGGACGGTATCCAGGACCATCAAATCCAATATAATGGTACTATCACAATTATTCGACCCCGTCAGACTGATGGTATAGCTATTCGTTTGATCATAAGTCGTGCCGCCAATCTCAATGCCATTGCCCTCACAAATCGTTTCGCTGCGGTTTACCAAAACGGTATCCTGTACGGTCAAGTCTAAAATGATCGTACTATCGCAATTATTGGAACCTGTTAGAACAATGGTGTAAATATTTGTTTGATCATAGGTCGTTCCACCAATCTCAATGCCATTGCCTTCACAAATCGTCTCGCTGCGGTTCACCAAAACTGTGTCTTCCACGACCAAATCCAGTAGAATGGTACTGTCGCAGGTATTGGTTCCAGTGAGGGGAATGGTATACTGCCCTGTCGTTTGGTAAGTCATTCCCCCTATCGTTATATCTTCCCCTTCACAAAGCACCTCCATGCGATTGACCAAGACCGTATCGAGTACCGTCAGGTCGAGAATAATGGTGCTGTCGCAATCATTTTCCCCTGTTAGGGTGATCACATATTGATTACTGGTTTCGTAGGAAGTCCCATTGATCAGCACATTTTCTCCTTCGCATATGGTGGAATCTATTTGAATCAGGCTGGTATCCAAGACGATCAAATCCAAGACAACCGTACTATCGCAATTATTCTCTGCCATTAATACTGCTTCATAGCGCCCTGGCATATCATAAGTATTTCCGCCAAAGGGATAACTTTCACCTTCGCAAATGCTGTCTTGAATAAAGACTCGAAAAGTATCCAATACCGTCAAATCCAAGCGAACGGTGCTGTCACAAGCCTGTCCAGTGGGGATCGTTATGGTGTGGATATCTGTTGTCGAAAAATCAGTTCCATCAACAGTGTAGACATCACCAGCACAAATGGTTTCTACCAGATCAGTCAGGTTACCTGCTTGAATATTTACATTAATCCAATCTGTTGATAAAGCGCCACAGATGAAGGGATTGATGGCAATGGATAGCAGGTTGTTGAGGTCATTTAGATTGGCGGAGCCAGGAGCGGGGAGGCGAGCTTGGTCAGCAGTGAGGTAGGATAAGCCGTATACAGTATAGTTTCCGCTAGGGAGCGCAGTGAGGTCAGGACTGGTTTGGTAGGCGATGATTCCAGTGGCATCGCTGATGACATAGGTGTAAGAATAAGTGCTTGGATCAGGGCTACCAGAGGTGTAAAGGGGGTTTGGGCTAAAGGCCAGGCTACTACTGCCCTCACAGGCCATAATATCAGGCTCAGCGGATAAATCTCCCGCGTCAGCCAGACAGTCCTCGCAATTGAGACCCGCGTCGTCACATAGGATCACTTGGAAATTATCAATTTGCCCACCATAAAAGGTACTGGTATTGGTAATGGATAATTGCCAGGTTCCATTTACACTACCCGTATTAAAATCTTCTAAACTCCCCACATTGGGATAGTAAGAACCATTGTACTGACCTGCTGTGGCCCAGGCTTGGTTATTATTCCAAGTAACATTGAAGGGGACATCAGGACTCACAGCGCTGGCGGCTGGCAAGAAAACAATATCCCAATAGGCAAATCCCGTGTAGGAGCCCAACGGAGGGGTTACATTAGCACCAATTAGGGTAATTTGTTGACCAGAGGGTGAGGTCAGCACCATTTCTACAGACCAAATAAATTCGTGGCTAAACTCAAGGATGACGCCACAAACCCCTTGGCTGGCATTACTTAAATCGCCATTGGTGGCCCCATTGATCTCAAATTCTACATCTACGCTGGAATTGATGGGAATAGCTTGACTACAGTTGACACAGGAGCAATCCTGTGCAGCCGTTTGCTGTGCGCACAACAACAGAAGGGACAGTATAAATGGGATTAATAATTTGTCCACTGCAGTTAAGCTTTAAATAGTAGGGTTTTTGAGATTGCCAGGGCTTTCGCCGCAGCTAATTTTTCCTTTCTCGAAGCAAAAATAATCACGAGGAGGGGATGCCTCTCCTTAAACGTGCATCATTATTGCGTTAAGTATAACAAGTTACAGCTTTTTCGCCACATATCTGTTTTGCAAAAAGTAAAATGAGGAGGGATGCTGGATTTGAGGGCTTTTTCGCCTAAATTTGCAGCGCGGATGAAGACGAATTGGCTGCTGCTCAACGTTTATTCAAGGCCAATAGTCAAAAGCAAATACACATGATGACCAACAAGTTGCCACTACTAAGCCTTTTTCTCCTGCTTTGGGGCTGTCAATCTTCTGATCATAGCCCCCAGACAGCGGATAAGGCCATATTCGCCACTCATCAGGATCTTAATCATAAGGTAGATAGCGAAGAAGCAAAAGCTGGTCTGCTCCATTTATTTCCAGATATCCCAGACGCTGATTTCGATAGTATCTTTAATCATTATCCCAGCTATATCAGCGATGGCTTTGATTTTTCCGTGGGAAAACCCAATGCGGAGGGCTATTATAAAGCCTTGTATTTTGGGCAAAAGCGCCATTTGGGAGAAGATTGGAATGGGGAAGGTGGTGGAAATACTGATTTAGGTGATCCTGTTTACACCAGTGGGAATGGTTTGGTGATCTTTTCCAGACATGTTTGTTGTGGATGGGGCAATGTGGTTCGAATTGTTCATCGCCTGCGCAATCATCCAGAATACAAATACATTGAGACCGTTTATGCCCATTTGGATAAGCGACAGGTTGAAGTGGGTGATATGGTCTATCGCGGGAAGCAAATAGGGACTATTGGAACGGCTGATGGGAAATACAGTGCGCATTTGCATTTGGAAGCGAGGAATTTTACCAATATGTCTTTGGGCCCTGGCTATTCAGATGATCACTTTGGCTATATGGACCCTACGGAGTTTATTAAAGCGCATCGCCCCAAATAAGCGGCTGGCTGGGGAAGGGAAGCGATCCTTTAGAAGGAGCGAGGGGAGCGAAGTCTATTGACTCGCTCCCCTCGCTGATTTATATTTTCAAAAGTAGCGCTTATCGCTTGACAATTCTTTCATAGGTGATGACCTCTTCTGTGGTTTCTACTTTAATAAAGTAAATACCATCTGCCAGTTGGCTCAGATCAAGGTCCATATTGGTCGCAGAGCGATCCGCCAAATTATGCTGCTGAAGCAATCGACCAGCGGTGCTGTATACACTAATGATCAGTGGTTCTTCGATATTGGTCCAGCTAATTTGCAGTTGGCCTTCCGTAGGATTAGGGAAGATATTGACGGCAGCTAGTTCGTCCAGGTATTCCAAAATGATGACATTAGAATAGCTGGAACGGCCATCCATATCAACTTGATTCAGGCGATAGTAATTAATGCCTGCATGAGCCTGGCGATCTTCAAATTGATAGAATTGCTGTTCATTGGTAAAGCCAGCCGCAGCGACTTTGGTCACTTCCTCAAATGTCCGTCCATCTTTGGAACGCTCTAGGACAAAATGACTACTGTTGGTCTCACTAGCAGTTGACCACTCTAGCAGATTAATGGATCTGGCCAAGGCTTCCCCTGTGAAATAGAGGAATTCAACAGGTAGCGGAGCTGCACCCAATCCGCTTCCACCTGCTACACCACCCAGTGCAGACCAAAATTCACCCGTCACCGCTAGATTAATACCCGCATAGGCTTTAGTCGCACTATTGAGCGCCGCTTCGTTATTATTACCATTGGCAAAAGAGCCATTGGCGAATGGTGTATTGGGGGTAATATTCCTGATTTGGCCAGGCGATTGGATCAGGGTCATATCGCCACGACTATTTCCAGTAATGGCTTCCCAGGAACTTAGGCTATTTTCATTAAAGAACATGGTAATGCGGAACTTACCCGCTTGGCTATTATTGGCAGGTTCTATGATCAAAGTCTTCCTGGTTAAGAAAAACTCAGGATCAGCTACTGTAAAGGGCTCTGCCCCCAAGCCTGCCCGATCAATTTCTACAGTTGTACAGCCATAATTCCAATCTGTCAGGTTTTCAATCTTCAGTAGCAAGCGATCTGTGGCATCATCGTGGAAGTAAACCGTAGAGAATGGACCCAGGTATTGCTGTGTTGTATTGTGGATGTCATTGGCGATTTGGTTAGAACGACCTTCGCCTCTAACCTGTACATTGTCAATAAAGAAACCATCTGCCCAAAGGCCATTATCATTATGGACAAATAATAAGCGCAGTTCAGGCTCGCCAAGGAATTGGGATAAGTTCACACTTAAGCCACGCTGCCATTGATCAGAAACAGCTGGAACGGTTAGTAATGGGTACTCTGTTGGGTCATCACCCAAGGTCACCCTAATCTCACTAGTCGAACCCGCTTGTCCAGTAAAGTAAGCATCAAAGACCAATTCCGCATCCGCTACATTACTCAGGTCGATTTTTGCGGTGCGCAACACATCCGCCCCTGCATCACAATTACAGGCATTATCATTGGCTCCTGCAATATTTTCCAAACTCCGACCAGGAAGGGTAATATCATCACTAGATAAAGAGAAGCTGCTACCAAACTGCCAGCCATCCGCTCCCGCATTTTGACTTCTCGACCAGCCAGAAGGCAAATTGCCATCCTCAAATCCTTCCTCCAGCAAGTAAACAAGTCCTCTATCTCGAATCGTAAAATCCAAAACTTTATTACGACCAGGAAAGGCATCAGAATCACCGCTGATGCTAAAGCTCAAATCTATATTTTCCAGATCCTCTACCGCCTCATCATCAAACACGCGAAGGGTAAAGCTTTGGGTAGTCGATTCATTATTGGGGAAGGTCAAGACTCCATCAATCACTTCATAGTCTACATTTTCCATCGCGGAGCCTGTAGATTCAATTGTTACGATGGCATCACCACCACTGATGGCACGGGAGGTCTCTAGTTCAATGGTAAAATCACGGTAGCCACGACAATCTACCATCCCATCTGCATTGCTTTCAATAGCTGTTTGTGAAGCGCGTACAAAGGCAATAGTAGGTCGAGTAGTAATGGTTTCGCGAGTTGTATCGCTGCCGCAAATGCTTTCTGCTATCAAGGTCAATTCATAGACCTCTTGCCCCGCATAGAGATGACTGGGACTCTCCTCTGTACTAGTGGTTCCATCTCCAAAATCCCAGAAGACATTATCCGCAAATTGGCTTTGGTCCATAAAATCGATGGTCTGACCATTGACTGCATAATCAAATGCAGCGATGGGCTCACGGCCAAGCTTGATAAAGCTGGTTTTGGTTTCCGTGTTTTGACCAGCCCCGTTAGAAGCAATTAGCGTTACATCATATACCCCTGGCGTAGCGTAGAAAACGGTTGGTGCTGCTTCCGTAGAAGTTGAAGGAATACCTCCAGGAAACTCCCAAACAAAACTCTCGGAATTGCTGGTAGAGAAATTCTCAAAAGTTACCGTCATCTCATCACATCCTTCTTCGCGATCAGCTCGGAAGGCAGGGAAAGGTGGCGTGAGGATATTAAGGACGTTAACAAAAGTAGCGGAGCCGCAATCATTGCTTGCCGTCAGGGTAACCGAGTAGATACCATCGTCATTATAGGTATGTTCTGGATTGGTTTGTGTGCTGAAGTTGCCATCTCCAAAATCCCACTCATAAGTAAAGCCATCTTGGGTTTGATTGAGGAAAGAAACCGTCCTGAAGTTGGTATTAGAGATAAAGGAAACCTGTGGTACGCTTCTAACATTGATGATATTAGACAAAGTCTCCACATCTTGTCCCGCATCATTGGATACCGTTAAAGTAACGCTGTAGATACCTGGCTGAGCATAGGTAACAACGGGATTGGGTAAATTGGAAACAGAGGGTGTTCCTCCTTCAAATATCCAAAACCAAGTCGTTGGCTCATTGGTGGATTGATCTAAAAAGCGCACTTCCATAGGCGCACAATCATTACCTGGAATAAAGGAAAACTGGGCATTTGGAGGAAAGGCCAGTTGACAATCGCCCAAACAACTATAAGAAGGAAGTAAGCCATTGATGACCGAAATCGAATTGTTCGACCAGCTGGTAGCGGTATTCACAGAAGGCGACATGATCCAAATGCCTGAACCATCGTGATTGGAACCAAAATTATGTCCTAATTCATGGGCGGATAATACGCGCAATAAGGAGGCATTGGAGCTAAAGTCCTGACAGACATTAAAGCGTAAGTTGGTACAGATAGCCCGTAGCCAGGCGATACCAATGGTACTGCCATTAAAGTTTCGGTTGGTCCACATTTGTGCAACATCGAAGGAGGCCCCCACATTGGGAAATCCACCGCCACCGCCCCAGGCGCGAAAGCTATTGAGCAGAGCGCCTGCATCTGTTGTGGGGTTCCAAGGATCACAGCCATTACAAGAAGAGACAAATATCTCGACGATATTGAAGAGAATTTGCTGGCTAAATTCATTGTCGTAATTACTCTGAACATTATTCAGAATTCCTGCGAGGTGTCCTTCCACACCAGCGGCACTTCCAAATTTGGTCACCATGGAGTAGTCAGCGGCCATGGCAATCTCTACGCCAAGACACATCATTCGATTATTGGGATTATGATTATGGCCCGCATGAGAATGGCCTTCGTGTTCTAATTCATGGGTTTTATCCATGAGGGCATCATAACCACAGGTCATTTCCTCTTCCTGCAAAACCTTGGAAGCGGCGTAGACGACATACTGCTTGGGAGGAGCATTATCCAATAGATTGGAGGTGGGCTCGATAAACCAAGTTTCGTCTTGAAGCTCGATCATACCATAGACCATGTCATTGGTGAGCGTCATGCGAATGCGGCTGCTGGGGTCGTGGCGCAGGGCACCTTTGTAGGTGCGAACACGGGTATTGGGTAACATTTCTACGCCATTGGCGGTCTGAGCCGTTAGGCGATAGTGATTGGCAAATAATTGGACGGTTTCCAATTGCATATCCCAGCGTTGGTCGGTGCCTAATTGGAGGCTTAGTTGGAAATCAGTCCGGTCATCTTGTGAAACGTAGTTGAACACTTCTTTTGCATCGATCTCAAATAACTTGTATTCACTAAACTGACGTTTGAGTTGAGGATCGGCCAGGGGGTCGATCAGTTGATCAGCAGAAAACACACCACTTTGAGCAAAAATTGTTGAGCAAAAGACAAGAATAGAAAAAAGGGTAGTAATTGTCTTTAACATTTTGCATCCATTTTTTTAAAATATGATCGCCGAATATAATTAATTCTACCAAGCTCCACACAATGTATCTTTGAAATTGCCATGCATAGTAGTTTGTACTACACTTTTTTCAATTCCCATCAGATAATTTTGAGGAGATGGTATGTTTTTAGTAAGCTTTTGAATAGAGAAATGTACCTTATCGTTCGGTTAAATTATAGCTTCGATATCGACCTATTCTCAAATTATAACGCGATATTTGTAAAAAGTAACTCCCGAATTGGCATAAAGCACCGTACCATGAAACGTATTAGTAGCATTCTGCTGTTTAGTTTAGTCTTTCTACCTGCTTGCTTGATCAAACCGCCAGAGGAAGAACCCGATAGATGGTTTACGGCTTTTGAGGAGGAATTGGTCACCCCAATTCGAAATATTCATGCGAGCCCAACTCAGATGTACGCTGTCTCTGATGATGAATTTATCCGATTGGATAATAATAATCAGGTGGTCGAACGCCGACAGATTCTACTGCCGCGCCGCTTTTTTGGTCGGCCTAGCCTTTCTGATTATGTATTTGTACGCGTCACCAGGCAGGAGGAGACGGATCAGGTTATTGAGTTTCACCTGACTAGAAATGCAGCTGCCCGTGTAGATGTGACCTTTAGCGAACTGATTGCAGAATTTGGCGATGAGCTTTTCCCAGAGGATAATTCGCGCTACTCTGGTGCTTTTAATGATAGTGGGACCCAGTTTTTACTTCCTACCCTCAATTTTAGCAAAGATGTCTTTAGCATGATCCTATTTGATATCGAGCTCAATACGACCAATACCGCCTTTGAATCTGTCAAGGTCAACAAAGTCATTCCTATTGACGAAATGCCCAATGACCCCAAGAGTCTGAGTAGCATTAGATACATCAACGGCCACTTCTACCTGGCTTCCCTAAATGGGGCCTTTCGCGTCAGCCCGCAGGGTGATTATGAGACCATTTTACAGGACTGGATTGTCGATTTCTTCACTTTCGATGGGAAGATATTTGCCACTGGAAGTGGGTCCGATTTACAAGTTTCTGAGGATAATGGCCTGACTTGGGAAAGGGATAATGACACGGATGATCCAACGGATTTACGCTTTGTAGAGGTCACCAATGAGCAGGTATTCACACAGAATTTTATTGGCTTTCCCTTTCAGCTATCCACTGAAAATCTAGTCGATGCCACTACGCTAAAACTTAACAAGGACTTCCCAGACGACTTGGCTGCCTATAATAACATCCGCTTCTTTTACGATCGTTATTATTTGACGGTGCAAAAAGAGCTGTACTACACCCTAGAACTCTTCACAGAATAATATCCTGGTCTTCAACCTTGTGAGGCTTAGCGGCCCAAGGCACTTTCCCATTCGCCCTGTCAGTTTTATTACTTGAGGACTGCATTTTCGGTGCAGTTATTGTATTATATTCTAATACCAATTCATGTATTGGTAGAATACCCCTGATAATCACTTGATTATCAACTAAAACAAAACTAACGTTCTGACAAATAACGCCCTCAAACCACGAATTTTTGATCAGTCAAATGATTAAGAAACTCTATACAAACACGTTTTTATCCCTGCACCCCCTCGGAAGTCTTCTTATGGGCTTTTTCTTTTTATCCAGCCCTATGCTGTCTGCCCAAAACCAAGGTCAACTTGATTATAAGGTGTTATTGAGTACGCTCACCCAACATGTTGAACAAGGAGAAAAAAGAGCGCTACGCGATTTGGGGGGATTGATTGATAAGAAATCTATTCAGTCAGAAGTTCGGCAGTCGCTTCGACGGCTCACCCTTTTCAATAGCCAAGAATTTGACCTCAACCGCTCCTTTGATCGCGAAGACTTCATGGCTTTTTACTACGAACACGAGCATCAATTTGAATTCTCTGAACTGGTAAAAGCGTTCTACCTCACACCACTAAATGATCAAGAAGTAGCCTACGAAAGCCAAAATTTTGAACTTCAATCAGCCGCTGAACTCAATCTACGAAATTATACCGATCGCCTGACCAAAGCCCTGGCTTCCAATAATCATCACCATGCTGTTCAGGCCCTGGTTTTGATCCAGCAGATTGCCAATTTGAAACAGGAAGAATCTGGCTATTTTCTCTTTGAATTATTGAATAACAAGCGATTTATCAAATGGCGCTCTAAGCACAAGCAGGAGGCTTATGAAATCATTAGCAAAGGGCTGGCCCATTTCCAAAATGAGGAATGCCTGTCTGCTATTTTGGGCTTATTATCCGAAGGATCAATCCGCCTAGAATTTGCTAGACCTCTACTGGCCAAGATGACCAATATCGCCATTACTGAAAGCTCAGATACGGAAGACTTGGTGACCCGCTATCAGTACTACATTGACTCCTTGGCTAGTATGGAAGCTATGCGGGCCTATGGCTATAATCAATATTTTAATTTTCGGCCCAACTTCTTCCCCTACCCTGTCGATTATTTTGGCAAAATCCTGAGTGAGTCTGATGCCTATCCCTGGATACAGTACAATGCTTTCCGCGATTTGAAAGCCTCTGCACATCCAAGGGCTTTATTCTACATCGCCACCAAGATTTTCCAACATCGCCACGAATACCATAAGAAGGATGCACCTAGTAAAAGCTATTTTGAAGAACTTAAACTACTCACTCGTTTAGAGATTGGTATCAAAGACAGTAAGGGAGCAATCACCTATACCCCATTTGAGGGAGAGGATCGACAAGCCAAACTAAATTTTCTCGCCTACTGGTCAAAATACTACGAGGATTACGAGTGGGATGAAAATCATAATTACTACACCAATAAGAAAAAAGCGCAGGAAATCACGCAGAACTACGAGCGGCTATTCCGCAGACTTAATTCCAGAAATGACTCAGTCGCCTTTAAATCCTTTGTCCAATTGACGGAGGGGGACCCGACGGAGGTGATTGATCTGGCTGAAAAATACCGCCAATTATTGCGGACTTACAATCAGACGCTGCCTTCCTTTAAGCACAAGTATTTGGAGCAGTTGGTTTTGTTTACAGCCTATTTGAGGGATAATCAATTCAGCTATAAATGTAGCCATACCACACAGGATTTACTCGATCAGTTGCGAAGTAATATTGCCGAATCAGATCGCTACCAATTGGAAAATGAGCTATTGAGCAGTTTGAAATTGGAGGAGTTGGCTGCCTTAGAATACCAAGCTTGTCTATATGAACAAAATCAGGCATTTACCTTTTCCATTGGACGCATCTTGGATTTGTTTTATTCCAAAAAGTGGGAACGGATCATCAGCGATGACAATCAGTTGTTGCTCTATCTAAAGAAGTCTTATTTGTTTGCAGGTTTGGGGGTCTTTGGCTCCTGTAATTATTACCTGACCAAATTTGATCTGAGTGATGTTGATTTACAGGAGCGTTTGAGTCGTTTGTACAAATTGGAATCTGATGAAGACATCCTCAACCAAATTTCTCAGCTGATGGTCGAACCAACCTCAGAAGAGTCTTATAGCCTAAGTGAGTTTTTGGAAAGTCCAATGTTTTTTGATCGACGGGATATCAAAATCCTGCCAGCTCCCAATGCTAATGATATTCGTCAGATCATCAAACGCATTAAAAATACAGACGATATCACCACCATCAAGCAGTTGTTTTACTATATGCGATTGCATCCTTCTCTGGAATTGGTGCCTCAACTCTGTCAATTGATCGACGATCAAAGAATCTTGGGTAAACAGGATAAAATGATCATCAAGGTTTGCGACTACATCATCCCAAGTCTGGAAGACATTTACAACTACAGCTTTGAAAATGAGTTGGAAAATCAACTCTTTGCCACGGACAAATGGCGAGCGCTTTGGAAAGGGGATGGCGATAATTACCGCCAATGGGTCAATCGCTTTTTTGAAGAAAAACTGGTCATTTTTGATCAAAGCGAAACGCTGAATATCGACGCGATTAATCAAATCACCGAATCGCCAGACTACTCGCCCAAATACAAATCAGTTTGTCTGAAAGCCTTAAAGAAAGTACGCCCCATCAAAGATATTAGGCAGTTGATTATTGAGCCTGCCCTATCAGTAGAGGAAGATTTGGTCTATTTTGAAGACTTCTATTTTGGCTACAAGGAATTGGACGACATCCCCAAGCTCTTTGAGATCAACACCCAAAATGCAGGACTGATGCTGGCTTATTTGGAGGAAAAGTCCAATAAATTCAGCTATAGCGAACGTGGCTCTTTTTACAATAATCTATTCCGTTCGCCTTGGTTTTTGCAATACATCAATAGTGGAACGGTGGATCAGAAAATCACGGAGAGCATTCGCGACATTCTCAATAATTATTTGGATGAAAGCGATTACTTGAGTGAATTTGAAGAACAAACCACCAATTTGCACATCGCCCGCATCGACAATATCGGCCGACCTATTGCCGAGCAGATGAAAGCTTCTATTTACATCCAAACGGATGAAGGCTCTAAAGCCAAAATTCAGGAAGCCATTATCGCAGGCATTGCCTATGAGGATCTTTCCAAAATCGCTCATCTGTTTAATGAATTGAGTGTAAGTGATGGAACAAAGCCCTACAGCTTTTTGTATCGCGACTTTGGTATCCCCATCTTTCAACTTGAGGAACAGAAAGCAATAGAGACCTTTATCGCTCAACATCAGCAATTGTCGGAATACGACTTTTACCTATACTACCTCAAAGAATTTGGCGTCGACTTTTTGAATAAAAAAGACAAACTGGATTTTGAAAAAATCTACCAAATTCTTCAATTCGATATTGTGAGTCCTTTTGTCAGCCGCTCGGGTGGCAAACGCGACTATTATACCTATGGCATCATCAAATTGCTTGAACTCAAGTTTGGTACTCGTTTGGATTTTCACGAAAAACTCAATGAAAACCAGACTTTTTACAGTTTTTCAAGTGCTAAGCGAGCGCAAGCTTGGATGGCCTTTTTGGTAGAAAAACGCCTGGTGAGGGTACAAAAAGCCCTTCCTGCCTCTTTCAGTCAGGCCAAACGAGAGTATTGATCCAAACTGTCTTAGAACAGTTATTCCCGCAATCTTAACAGTTCTGTAACAAGAAGTCTTATAATTTAGGGCAATAATCCTTTGTTTTATATGGACAAAATGCTCGCTACTTCGGCGATTGAACAAAACAATGCTTATTTTTGTAAGGTCAAAAAAGAAAAGTGCACAATATGAAAAAAGTAACCCAATATCTCTCTATCCTGCTTTTGCTCTCTCTTTTTATCGGAATCAACGATGCGGAGGCGCAAAATCGAAGAAAGCGATCTAGTAAAAACGATGAATATTTTGATGATAAAGGGGGATTTGCACACCGTTTGTGGTATGGTGGCAATATTGGCTTGGGCTTTAGTGGAAATAGTGCCTTTAGCAGTTTTAGCTTTGGACTTTCCCCTATGGTCGGCTACAAAATTTTTGAACAACTCTCTATTGGCCCTCGAGTAGGCTTTCAGTATACCTATCTGAAAGGCCCTACTGACGATGGCCGCGTACATGCCATTCAGCCTATTTCCTATTCTATGGGCTTATTTGGGCGATATAAGTTTTTTGAAAGCATTTTCGCCCATGTGGAGGTGGAATTCCAAAGTGAGCAACAGGTTTTTCAAAACGCCAGAGGGGAACTCCTCTACGATTTTGATGAGGACAAAATCTTCACTGAGCGAAATAATCGAGAGAATTTCTATGTTGGTGCGGGTTATCACTCTGGAAGCGGCCGCTTTGGCTACGAGATTGTGGTTTTGTACAATCTTTTGATTGCTGAGGATGACGTATTGTTACCTTGGGATATTCGCTTTGGATTTACCTATAATTTCTAGACAGGCCAATACCACGAGAGCGCTCTATTTCGAGCGCTCTCGTGGTATATGATGATTATTTTTCCTTATCTCTTTCTACTAGTAATGCCAGAAATTCTGCGGTCTTCAATACTTTGACCATTGGAAATTCAATTTCTCTTAGTTTATTGAAATGCTTATCATCAGTCACTAAGTAATCAGCATTTCCACTCACTGCACAATCCACAAACTTATCATCATCTGCATCTTTCTCAATTAGATGCCATCTATAGTAAATTTCTGTTTTTAAAACATAATTGGATTGAACTAAAAATTCAGAAATATTGAATGCGATGTTAGCATTGGTCTTTTCCGCTATTTTCTCCGTATACTCTGTTAAAACCTCATTACTGATCAATAATTGGATTTTCCCATTAATTACCGCATCAAAAATAGGTCTGTACTTTGACTTTTTTGGAATAGAGACCAGTAAAGAATTAGTGTCCAGTACGATCTTCATCATGCGGCCTGCTTACTCTTCTCCTTTTAACCAATTATCCATTGTTTCATTCGACCATCCTTTTTCTTCCCAAAGCTGGTCCATTTCGCCTGTAGCTTTATCTGCAAAATATCTGCTCAGGATATCTTTGATCTCCATTAACTGTTCCTCACTGATATCAAAGCTATAAATCTTTAATAACTCGATTTGCAAATTAGTCAAAGGTCTATTTAAATGTGTCATAATCAGCTAATTCGATTCACAAAAATCAACATTTACATAAGTTAACTAGTTTCACTGATTCGTACAAGTTTAGCTTTGGATAAGCTGCTTCAGCTAAATCTTTTTTAAAAGATCAAGCGCACTCCGTAAATGCCATAGGCATTTTTAAACAATTATAAGGGCGATCTCGAAAATCGAGATCGCCCTTATAATGATCTTTTTCAAATATCCCTTCTCTTTAAAACCTCAAATCTAATCCCAGCAAGAAGTTCCGTCCCGCCTGTGGGAAAAATCCTGTCAGATTGTATACATTGCCACCTTCTAATCGCGCATAGGGATCATCTGGGCGAGCATCATAGCCCTCGCTGATGTAGCGATAAGTCCAGGCATTGGTGGAGAAGCGGGCGTCGAAGAGGTTTCGTACCAATAGGGTGACGCCTAATTCTTTGAAGATGCGGTTTTTGAAGCTGTAGTAGAGGCGAAAGTCAGAGAAGAAATAAGCATCTAGCTGGGCAGCTTCATTGGAGGTATTGTCAATAAATTGATCACCCACATATTTGCCAGCCAGTGAAAAACGGAGGGTATGGGGACCATCATTTTTGAAAACATCGTAGTTTAACTCCGCGTGACCAATGACGTTGGGGGAGAAGGCCAAATCAGTATTTTCATGCATAACTACTTCTTGCATGCCTGTGTCCCAATTGTCAATGTATTCGTCAAAGCGGCTGATCTTATTTTGGCTCAAGCTCAAAGCCCCTGCTAATTGTAGCTGATCGAGTAAACGAATATCTCCTTGTATTTCCAAGCCTAGCCGATAGCTGTCATCAATATTTACCCGCGTACTTGCGCCTACATCATTGAGCTGACCAGTGAGGGCCAACTGATTATTGTAAGCCATGTGGTAGATATTGGCACCAAAGCTTCCCCTGGTCCACTGTTGGCGATAGCCCAATTCAGTATTGTAAAGTGTTTCGTGTTTGGGGCGACTTTGGGGAGAGGAATCGACATAATCGTTGCGATTGGGTTCGCGATTACCGACACCAAAAGAAATATAGGCTGCGCTATTCTCTGTAAGTGAAGCGTATAAACCCAGTTTTGGATTGAAGAAGTTCAACTGATCATCCTGTTCCAAGGCTTGTCCATCTTGATCCTGCCCTAAAAATTCATAATTGACGCGGCGATATTGCAAATCCACATAAGCATTCAATAGTCGATTGAGGCGGTAGTTGGCTTTGGCGTAGATGTTAAAATCTCTTTTCTCCGCATCATTATCGTAGTAGTTGGGAACATCCTGTAGCTCACCCGTCAATTCTGACCAGACCGCTTCTCCAAAATGTCCACCCAGGTATTCATGCCAGGCCCCGCCTACCACTACATCAAAAGGCTGATCTTCTGGACGATAATTTAAGCTGTAAGTAAAACCATAAAAATCGTTATCCAGCCAGCGTCTGCGAATGACATCAGAGGTTTCTGTGCGATCTAAGCGATAATCAGTCAGCAGTTCATTGGCCTTGTATTGTTCAAAAAAGCCCTTGCCTTTAGTATAGTGTAGTGCGACATTGGCCTGCCAATCTGTTCCCAATTCTCGATTGTATAAGAGCTGATAGTGGGTTTGGGTATAATCGTCGACCTCATTATCGTGGGGTTCGCCTGGGCGTTCGGTACCAGCAGTATTAAAAGTACGCAAGCTGTCAATATCTACATATTGAGCAGGCACACCGTTCCATGCTTGATAAGTCACCTCATTACCAGCGAAAACATTGAGGCGCAGGGATTGCCGATCACCTAGATAGGCCGCTGAAACAAAAAAGGAGCGCAATCTGGCAGTCGCCCGATCAATATAGCCATCAGAGTTGATTCTGGATAAGCGGCCATCTATGGTGAAGCGATTGGCCAGCAGGCCAGTTCCCAACTGAATATTATTTTTCACTGTATTGAAAGAGCCGACCGAATTAGACAATTGCACATAGGGTTTTTGATGTACTTTGGCCGTATTCAAATTAATCGTTCCGCCAAAGGCACCAGCGCCATTTGTGGAAGTTCCTACTCCTCTTTGAATCTGAATCTGGTCTGTTGAACTTGCAAAGTCTGGCAGGTCTACCCAGAAAGTTCCTTGTGATTCAGCATCGTTTAAGGGGATACCGTTGATGGTAACATTAATTCGAGTAGGATCAGAG
This sequence comes from Bacteroidota bacterium, assembly GCA_038529855.1. Classification (GTDB taxonomy): domain Bacteria; phylum Bacteroidota; class Bacteroidia; order Chitinophagales; family Saprospiraceae; genus JBCBDH01. The sequence goes on from JBCBDH010000042.1 coordinate 15,964, forward strand.
CCGCGAATGCGAATTCCCGTGTAGCCAATTCCTGTACCTGCATCTGAGGTAACCACAACAGAAGGCGTCCATCGAAGCAAAAAGGGAACATCCTGCCCCAGGTTGTTTTGCTCAATGGTTTCTTTGTCCAAATTGGTATAAGTCATGGGAGTCTCCTTGTCAGCCCATGTACTGAGCACCTCAACGGGAGCCATATTATAATTGATGGGTTTAAGGGCGGTTTCAAAATCCGTATTCCCATTGACCATAATGGCCTGTTTGGTCGTTTGATAGCCGATATAGCTCACCTCTAACTGATAAGCTCCATTATTCAATCTTCCAAATCTGAAAAAACCATCTTCATCTGAGATCGTCACCCAATCGCCATCATTTAAAATGATATTTGCCCCAGGTAGAGGTTCTCCATTGTGATCAGTAATTGTTCCTGAGAGGGTATTTTGCCCAAAGAGTACAAAGCCAGATAGGAAAAAAATGACAAAAGTAATTACACGCAAGCTGCTCATGAATTCCAATAAACTAATGGTTATCAAATAAGCGATCAGTGGGGCTTGATCAGCCTTTGTACTTGGAGTATTTTACTCCGACCCGACGACTACAAGCCTGGCAGCTTGCAGGCTCATTCCCTTTCCAGCATTACCCGGACAGGTTCAATGGGTATAATCTCAGCCCGTTATTTGACGAGCACCCCAATAAGACAGCGCAAATATACGGGGCTATCTCGGAATTCCTGCAAGTAAGTCCTCTTTTTTTAAGTCATCAGAGACGCAATATGCACAATTGCCTGTTGCAATCTTTGTGGGGGATTACCTGATAGGGTAAAATGGGGAATCAACTGATTTTGAAGGGCAGATTGATAAAGCTGATAAAGCCATTCCCTTCGATGGGGATCTTCGCGCTGTGGATCAAATTCCCAGGGGATATCTATTCCACATAGCAAATAGACATCACAGGGCCTTTGCGCCAATTGCTGTATGATCCAAGGATCACATTGGTCGTATTTGTCCTCTGCCCATATCTTGATAGTGAGTAAATCCGTATCACAAATCCATAGTTGAGTGGCTTTTTCCTCCGCCTTTTGTTCTGCGGCGATTTGGCCCTGAGCGATGGTGAGCAAGTCTGCCTCTTGATAGGGTCGGTCGAGCTGATCGATGTAGGCTCGGGCATATTCTACAACTAAAGGACATTGAAAGTATCGGGCTAGGTCAGTTGCTAGCGTACTCTTTCCAGTAGATTCTGGCCCAGTACAGACCACTTTGAGCGGTTTTGACATACGCCCAATATAGGCAAAAGAAAGACCAAATATAAAAGAGAGAAAACAAGCCTTTTCCCAGGCATTGCACATTGAACAATTATGTACTACCTTGCGTTCTTTAGTGGCAATATGATCTTGTATCAGCCCTTCTAATCCTTTTACAACAGAGACCTATGCACGATATAGAACCTCATTTTCTCTGGAGAGATCAGTATGTAGCATCGGAAGATGAGCGCTCGCCCTTTCACGGACGAGTGTATGATGAGTTTCGTTTTACCAATAAGGTGTACAATTATTTTATCCACCCACAGTGGGATGAGTTTGGTTCGAGTACGCTGTATATGAAAATCCTTTTTGTCAATTATGATGATGGTGTGGCCATCATAGAATTGATTGGCGAATGGAACGACTGTTTGCAAAATGATGTGATGTTCCTCAAAAGAGAAATTATTGACTTGCTCATGGAGCACGATATCAATAAATACATCTTGATCTGCGAAAATGTGCTTAATTTTCACGGTTCTGATGATTGCTATTACGAGGAGTGGTATGAAGATGTACGGGACGAGGGTGGTTGGATTGCCCTAATCAATATCCTGGATCACGTGGAAGTAGAAATGATTGAAACACAGCTCCAATATTTTGTCAATTTTGG
>JBCBDH010000043.1:0-17605 GCA_038529855.1 Bacteroidota bacterium
ACGCAAACTTATATGGATATATACAATCAAAAATCAAAATGGAAAATTTACCTGGCTATTGCCGGTTTGTTTATTGTTGCCCTATCCGTGATCTTCACCAATTACCTGGCTAATCGACTGAAAGACGAAGAGCGAAAGAAGGCCGAAACTTGGTTGGTTGCTCTAGAGCGGATTGCGGCGCCAGGTTTGGATAATTGTGATTATACCCTCCATCAAAAAATATTGGAATCCAATACAACGATTCCTGTTATTTTAGTTAATGATCGGGGGGGGATTGATTATGCCATCAATTTTGGGGAGGAGCGCAATGAGGACAATGACTTTCTCAATCAGGAATTGGAGAAGATGAAGGCAGAGGGACGAGAACCGATCACGGGCTCCTCTCAGTCGATCTGGTATAAAGATTCGACGCTACTTACCTTGATCAAGTATTTTCCTATTATTCAATTCTTTTTGATTGCTGCCTTTATCACTTTTGGATATATGGGCTTTAGTTCCGCTCGCCGAGCTGAGCAAAATCAGGTTTGGGTAGGTATGGCCAAGGAAACGGCCCATCAATTGGGTACCCCAATCTCTGCGATCCTTGCCTGGATCGAACACCTTCGAGAGATGCGTAAAGATGATCCAGAGACTCAGGAAGTGCTCAAGGAACTCCTCAACGATGTAGATCGACTCGATTTGATCGCTGATCGCTTTTCCAAAATTGGCTCTGCACCTACCTTAGAGCGCATCAATATTTACGAGGAGTTGGAGCAATGTCGTGTTTATATGCAGAGAAGAGCACCGAGAAAGGTAGAATTTCATTTTCCTGGAGTCGATCATCCTGAGAAAATGGTCAATATCAATCAGGGCTTATTTGACTGGGTGATAGAAAATTTATTGCGTAATGCTTTGGATGCTATGGGAGGAACCGGGCGGATCAGCGCAGAGATTTACGAGGAAAAAGGCATGATTTGCATCGACGTGAGCGATACGGGGAAGGGGATTCCTTCTTCAAAATTCAAGACAGTTTTTCAACCCGGTTTCACCACCAAAAAAAGAGGATGGGGACTTGGTCTTTCACTAGCTAAAAGAATCATCGAATCGTACCACTCTGGCAGGATTTTTGTTAAAAAATCTGTATTAAACGAGGGGACTACCTTTACGATACGCCTCCCCAAAGGTTAACGATGTGAGCAGACTATATTTTATAAGACCGACCAAACGAAGAGGATACCATTTTTTACTTTCCCTAGCGTCAATTCTGACCATAGTTTTTCCAGTATATGCCGATAATAGCTGTCATCTTGAGGACATAAATATTGAGATAACCGTCATCGACGGTGAGACCAGCGAACCTTTGATTGGGGTGACGATTTACACGGATGATAATCGCATGTTGGGAATGACCGATTTTGAGGGAAAGGCAACAATTGGTGATTTGGGGCATCGGGAAATGGTCAATTTTGCTTACTTGGGTTACATCACCCAAAAACTTCCCTTTTTTCAGTTGCGCAAAACCAATGGTTTGGTGCGCTTATTCACGTCTAATTTATTGGATAGTATCGTTGTCGTTGGTCGTCGGGATGATCCCATTGAGGAAATTCCCTACGTTGTCGAAAGGATCAGTAGTGAGCAAATCGCTTTTAGCAATGCCCAAACGGCGGCTGATATTCTGGCGAGTGAAGGGGGCTTATTTGTTCAAAAAACACAAATGGGGGGTGGAAGCCCCGTGATTCGAGGTTTTGAAGCCAATAAAGTACTATTGGTTTTGGACGGTGTTCGACTCAATAATGCCATCTATCGAAATGGCCATCTCCAAAATGCCATTACCATTGACAATGCGATGCTGGAACAGGTAGAGGTGATCTACGGGCCAGGTTCTTTGATGTATGGCAGCGAAGCGTTGGGTGGGGTGATCCACTATCGCTCTAAAGAGCCTAAGGTATTGTTTGGCAATGACGTGAAAGATTATAATTTATTGACCAATGCTTATACGAGGTTTGCTTCGGCAAATAAAGAGAAGTCCATCCATCTTGATTTTGATTATCGCTCCAGACGATGGGGGTCGATAACGAGTTTTACCTTTTCCGATTTTGGTCATTTACGTGCCGGAAGTCGCTATCCGGAAGGCTATGAAGGCTATGGCGAAAAACGCTTTTATGTATTTCGCAATGAAAATGTGGATGAAATCATCCAGTCAGAAGACCCCAATATTCAGGTGGGGACCGCATACAGCCAGATCGATTTTTTACAAAAGGTGCGTTATCAACCCTCAGAAACGCTGTATTTTATTCTCAATTTCCAGTATTCTACCTCTAGTGATGTGCCGCGTTATGATAACCTGACGGATACCATTGGTTCAGCCAAAGAACTGGCATGGTCAGAGTGGTATTATGGTCCTCAAAAACGCCTGTTGGCCTCTTTGAAAACTCGGGTACTCAAATCCAATGCGATTTACGACAAAGGGACTTTTATCGCCGCCTTTCAGAAAATCGACGAGGATCGCCTCAAACGAAAATGGAATAAAGTCAATCGCACCTTTAACCTGGAAGATGTCTATGTTGGCTCTTTTACAGCCGACTTTGATAAAGAATTGGATGGTGGCGGAAGAAACTTATTGTCCTATGGCTTAGATGTCAGTCATAATTATGTCCAATCAGAAGCGGGAAACCTCAACATCAATACGGGCCGAGTCATCTATAATGTACTGACCCGTTATCCCAATGAGAAAAGCACCATGAGCAATCTAGGAGCTTACATCAATTATCGCTGGCGAAGTCGGGATTCCACCTTGACCTTTCACGCGGGTGGTCGCTACAGCTATGTCCAAATGCTGGCCGACTTTCAGCCAACAAATATTATCAATTGGCCGCAAAGCTATATTGATGGTTTGCCATTGGAAAAAGGCGCTCCTACCTGGGGGGCTGGATTAACCTGGAATTCAAAAAGCCAATGGCAGGTTCGACTACTCGCAGCAACAGCCTTTCGCTCACCCAATATTGATGATTTTACCAAGATTCGGGTCAAAAGTAGCCGCTACATTACCTTCCCCAATCCCGAGCTCACCCCAGAGTACTCTCGCAATATGGAACTGACCATCGCCAAAACCATTGGTCGGGCCAATGGTACTTCGGGCAGCAGATTCAAACTAAGTGCTACGGGCTTTTACACGCAGATACAGGACGTTATCGTCCGCAAGCCTGGTATTCATCCAAACGGAGTGGATCGCACCATTTTGATTGATGAAGTCCCACATGACATTCAGCAAAATTTTAATGAAGATAATGGCTATATCTATGGCTTTTCTGGCAATTTGAGATGGGATATTGGTTCTAAGTGGACCCTTAAGTCGGGTCTGAATTATACCAAAGGCCGTGTAGAATTTAAAGAAGAAGGCATTGATACCCTGGTCCCCATGGCCCATATTCCACCCCTATATGGTCAAAGTAGTTTGGGATTTAAGAGCGATCGCTTTCAGTTTGAGACCGTCGTTCGCTATAATGGCCCCAAGCCCATTCAGGAATTTTCAGTCAACTCATTGACGGTCGAACCCCGTACTGGTTACGTTACAGAAGTGAACCGTGGAGGAACATCGGATAATGTCGAATTATCGGGCATGTGTGTAGGAGCGGTAGATGATGAAGTATGTGAGGGGACCCTGGCTTGGACGACGCTTAACTTCTACATGTCTTATAAATTTAACGAACATATAGGAATTGATCTGGCGCTGGAAAACGCTATGGATCTCCACTATCGACTCTTTTCTTCGACGGTGAGTGCAGCTGGTCGAAATTTTATTATTGCCCTACGCGGTAAGTTCTAATCCCCCCCAAGGTCATTTTCCATCATCTGACCCATTAATCCTTTTCATAGGAATGGCTTTGATGATAGGCATAGATAATTAATGATTTAGTTTCCTTATCTTGTGTAATCGGTCCTTTTAGCCGTTAAAGGAATCTGGGGTATGAAAATTTTGATCGTTGACGATGAGCAAAAAAGCCGAAATCTACTCAAAATGCTCTGCGAAAACTACTGTGAAGACATCCGCATCGTCGGCTTAGCGGATTCTGTTGAAATAGCGCGTCAGCTCATTGACGAACAAACCCCCGATTTGGTTTTTCTGGATATCCACATGCCAGTAGATAGCGGCTTTAGTTTACTTGAAACCTATGGTGAACATATCCCGTTTGAAGTAATATTTACTACGGCTTACGATCATTTTGCCTTGGAAGCTTTTCGGTATACTGCCCTTGATTATTTGCTCAAACCCATTGACATCCAAGAGTTGATAGATGCAGTGGATAAGGTGAGGCGAAAACAGCAGCCAATCATTGGCTCAAGCAGATTATCTGATGAGGAACGAAGAGAAGCTGCTGAAGCATTTGATAAGATGGCCTTGCCGACAGACGATGGTGTTTTTATCGTAAATTTGCAGGACATTATTCGTTTTGAAGCAGAGAGCAATTATACCAAAATGTATCTGGCTGATGGTCAATTGCACCTGATTACCAAAACGCTCAAATATTTTGAAGAAATTTTAAGTGGCAAAGGGTTTTTTAGGGTCCATCGATCCCATTTAATCAATCTCAGGCATGTGCGTAGATACTTAAAGGGAAAGCGAAGCCAGGTCGAAATGGCCGATGAAGCAGCAGTTGAGGTGGCCCTGCGCCGCAGAGATGCCCTCCTGGTCCAATTGGCCCGAATGCATTGACCCAAAATAGGTGAACCTTTCGATATTTAACTTGTACTATTTTTAAAGCGCTTATTGCTTTGGTCCTGTTTTTTAAAGGACAGCGGATTTTGTTGATATGTTGAGACAACTACTGATCATAACGGGAATATTACTGGTATTTTCCTTGCAAGCTCAAGAGGTGCAGTGGGCAAAGGAAGTAGTAGGCTATTCTAGTCAGTATGGTCCCAAAGAGTACAGCGCCGAGCAAGCTTTAGGGGTGCCTAATGCACTTGGTGCCAGACAGTCTAATCATATGGCCTGGGTGCCCAGAAAAGAGGAAAATCTGACGGGCGAATACATCCGCGTTCGCTTTTCGCAGCCCATGCGTGTACAACAAATAGCCATTGCCGAAAGCCTTAATCCAGGTTCTATACAACGCATCCTTTTATATGATCAGCGAGGTAAACGCTACAAGGTCTACGAAAACAATAGTCCTCAAGCTATTCTTTCGCCCTATCGCCTCTTTCGACATACTTTTTCCCGAACAGATTATGAGGTCTACGAGCTCAAGCTCGAATTGAAGACCAAAGCGGTAAAAGGCAGCAATCAAATTGATGCGATCGGAATCGCTGATTTTCGGCAGCCCATACGCATCAAGGTCGAAAGTATGGAATACGAGGAAGAATTGGCCAAGCCCGAGCGTTTGGGTAATCGCGTCAATTCCCCTTTTGCAGAACGAATGCCTTTGATCTCCCCTGATGGTCAAACCCTCTATTTCGCCCGAAAATACCATCCCCAAAATATTGGTAATGAAAACCAGGATGATATCTGGGTGGCCTATCGTCAAGCAGATGATACCTGGAGCCAGGCCATCAATATCGGGGCGCCCCTTAATACCAAAGAGCATAATTTTGTCATTGGTCTGAGTACCACTGGTGATGTGCTCTATCTGGCCAATGACTATCGCCAGCGCTCCAAAGCAGGGGTTTCCTTCAGCAAGCAAAGTGGCCGGACTTGGTCTCGACCAAAAAGCCTGGATATTGCCAATCATTATAATGATAATGAATTCGTCGCCTACCATATGAGCGTTGATAGCCGAATACTGATGATGGCCGTAGAGCGCGACGAAGGCTATGGAGATCGCGATATTTACGTCAGCTTTCGCCAAAGCGATGGCGACTGGACTGAACCGCTCAATCTAGGCCCAACCATCAATACCCTGGGAATAGAAAGCAGCGTTTTTCTAGCTGCTGATGGCCAGACGATTTATTTCTCTAGCAATGGGCATAAAGGCTATGGAGGTTTGGATATGTTTATGAGCCGTCGCCTGGATAATACCTGGACCAATTGGTCGACCCCTAAAAATCTAGGAGAAGCGATCAACTCTACGGGAAATGACTATAATTACTCCATACCTGCATCTGGTGAGTACGCTTATTTTTCCTCGGATGACCCTCAAGGCATGTCGGATCTATATCGCATTCGCCTCCCCCGAGCGCTTCGCCCCGAACCCGTCATGCTCATTTCCGGTCGAATTATCGACGCAGAAACCCAGCAGCCGCTAGACGCTCGCTTACAATTGCAGTCCCTCCAAATGGAAGCCAATGAACAGGCCAAGCAGTTGAATACCTCACAAAGTCGTTTCCAGATGGTCTTGCCTTATGGGGAGGATTTGGGTTTGTATGCCGAGCGGGAAGGTTATTTCTCTGTGAGTGAAAGTATGGAGCTTTCTGGCGACATATTGGAAGAATTGGATGGTGACCAGCAAAGCATGTTGGCTCAGAACAATGGGTTTATTGATACGCCTTCTCGTTCTAGTGAAGTTGAAAAGCTACAACTTCGACTCAATCGCTTGGATGATGAGCTGCGCGAATTAGAGGCAGAGCGGAAAAGGGCACAGGCAGAAGCCTCCCAACTTCGCAAAAAAGAAAACAATACCAACTATCGTAGCTACCGCAGCGACCCAGAGCTAGATGCCCTCAAACATCGTTTTGAGCAAATCACGCGGCAGGGCAAGGAGGATCGCAAGAACAGGGAAGAGCGATTGGCGCAACAAAGTACTAGTTCGGCGAGCGATGGCGAGCTAAGTGAAATGCGCCGAAAATTTTATAAACACTACTACGACAAAGAGAAAGAAAAACAGGAGAAAGTGGCTATTAGTGAAGAGCGGGAGGATGAAGAACTCAATGAGATGCGCCGAAAATTGGATCGCTATCGTCAGCGGAAGGAGGTGGCAGACAAGGAAGAACCAACGGTAGAATTAGTGCAGGCAGAAGTGGAAGAAAGCCTTGATACGGAACAGCCTGTAGTAGATATTGATTTTGAGACACTTCGCAAAAAAGTGCGTGTCGATCTCGAACGCGAATTGCTCCGAGAGGTACGTTTGGAACTGCAAAATGAACTTATCGCCGAAGTTGCTCTGGACTTAGAGCGCTATCTCGATGAGGAAACCCGCGATAAATTGACCAATCGCTTTCGCAATGAAATGCGTCGCCAATTGAAGGCTGAGCTAAAATCCGAATTGGAGCAAGAATGGGAAAATGAGGAGCGGGAAACGAAAAAAGAGCAGCTAGAGGAATTGGCTGATATCGAGCTGTCTTTGCGGCGTCTGATGGAGGAGGAGGTCAAATCTGACCTGCGGGAAGAATTGACAGAACCCGTTCGGGAATATATTCGTCAGGAAATGATTTACCGCTTAAAAAAGAAGATCGAGCGCGAGTTGCAAAGGGAATTGGCCCAAAAGATGAGTGAAGAAGAGAAAAGAGATGAAGCCATTACCGATTTTCAACCCTCGGCAGTGGAGCAAAATACTGTCGCTAATCGTCCGATCACGACAGAATATCAAGAAGTACAGCAAGACATCCTGCTAGTCCCCATCAAAGAAGGGCAGATCATTCCAATGAATAATATCTTCTTTGATGCCAACCAATCGACCATCAAGCCAGCATCTAACAAAGAATTGGAGCGTGTACTCCGTTTTCTAAATCAATATTCAGGATTAGTGGTCGAGGTAGGAGGGCATACCAACGGCTGGTGTAGCCATAGCTTTGCCCATGATTTGTCGATGGATCGGTCGCAAGCGGTGGCCACCTTCTTTATCGACAATGGCATTCCCGAAAATCGGGTACAGTTTAGAGGTTATGGAAAAACCAAGCCTATCGCTTCTAACGATTCCTTGGCTGGCCGTAAAAAGAACCAGCGGGTAGAGTTAAAGATTTTGGAAATCAAGGATTAACTTTGTGCCAAAATCCACTAGATGAAATTTATTGATGAGTCTATCATCGACCAAGCTATTGAAGAGTTAGAAAAAGACGCTGAAAGCTATATGCAGCAGCTCAGAACCGAGCAAGGATCACTACTCGCCTATCTTTTCTCCGAAGATTTTCAGATGTTGACGCCCGACGAAAGGGAATACCTGCTTTATTGTGCACTGGTTATTTGGCGAGCGATCACTTTGGGGCATGATGAGGTGGCGCCTCTTGGAGAACACGAAATTGGTTCGGCAGAAGAGAAAAACTGGGAGCAGATGAATAGTAAAGGTCGATTTAGAGACCGAATTAGCCCCTTTTTTGAAAACTATCCTCAAGAAGATTTATTGGCTTTTGTAGAAGACGCCTTGGTGCATGATGAGGAAGACCCCTTCATCAGTAATGAAGGAAGAGATTATCTTTTCATCACCCTCAAATCCATCATTGATGCTTTTGGAAAGGTCATAAAAGCCTAGTTAAAACTCAACCAGGGTTTTGATCAAGAAAAAGCCATCTTGTCCTTGTTTTTGGTACAAAGGCATTAATATCAAGCCATCTTCTTTGGCCTCAATAATCCCTTTTCGATCGCGGGCCAAAGCCTGGCCTTTCTTTACCTTTTGAAAGTTTTTGTAATTGGGCAGCATTTCGAATTGATCGCCAGGCAAGATACTGTGGATGGTTATTAGCTCAGCAATTTGAGGTAAGCCCTTGGAGTATTCCATCAAGATAGAATCATGGCGGTTTTCGACGTGTTCTGCTCTTACACAACCAATGGTGCGCATGCAATTGGTCAGTGCGGCAATGGCTCGATTAATGGAAAGCGTCTCATTGTGTTGGCCTGATTCAAAACAGACTGCTACGGTCTCCGCGGCAAAGCGATTTTTGTGAAAATAGTGCAGCGTCGTTCCCTTAATTCCGTTCAGTAAACCCGTAATGACTGGGGCATGTAGTTCGACAGCGATTCGCAAGCTTTCTGGGTCATCTGTGGGAATAGAGAAGATCCCGCCAAAGGCAGTTGTGGTATGAAAGTCTAGGAAGACGACCTTGTTGGTTGGAAATTCAGCTACTTCCGCTTCGATTAGGGTGACCAATTCTTTGAGTTCCTGATCTTCTTCATCTAGCATCCATTCTGGCGCCGTTTTAACGCGATGTACATTCTCATCTGTCCATTGCCGATTGAGGTCTTTGACGATATAGCGTTTTCCCAAAGCCAAAGCGCGAAGGTTGCCTCGAAGTCCTAGAAGGCGTCCCTTAAAGGTGAAGTGAGGATTATTAATTGGTTCTACTTCAAGCATGTCAAACATGATTTCCAGCGCCCTAATACCAGCGCGTTCGTTGCCATGCATACCACCAAAACAAATGAGTAGTGGGCCAGTTTGCTTACCTGTGTATCTTCCTATTATTCTTTCCTCCATAGTGACGTCCTAAAAAGACAGCCCCTTTACCCGTTTATTTTAGCGCTTTAAACTACCGCTCCTTTGGATGGGTTGGTAAAGGGAGTAGGGCTTTGCGTTCTATTCCTTACGAGCTAAAATAGGGATTTTTTTGGGAGGGATACGAGCCTTTCCACTAAAATACTTGTAATTTTACAGGGTAATTGGCCCTCTTGAATGGGTAAAATGCCTTTGTATGAAGAAGTTGTATAATAAGATCAATGGGGAATTGCTGAAAAAGCAGATGCAGGAGAGCACCGAAAATCGCTTAACGCTCTCTTTCTATCGCTATGCCCACATTAGCGACCCCCAAGTGTTTAGAGATCAACTCTATCAAAAGCTCTTTACGCTTGGTGTGATGGGACGTATTTACGTCGCCAAGGAAGGGGTCAATGCACAGATTTCCCTCCCACAAGATCGCTTTGACGCCTTTTGTGAATACCTCGATAGCACTACTTTTCTGCAAGATGTCCATCTCAATATTGCCATAGAAGACGATGGTAAATCCTTTTTTAAACTCAAAGTTAAAGTCCGTTCAAAGATTGTTGCTGATGGGCTGGATGATGGCAGTTTTGATGTAACGGATCGCGGCGAACATCTCGATGCGCCCTCCTTTAATGCACTGACCGATCAAGAAAATACGATCGTCGTTGATATGCGCAATCACTATGAAAGTGAGGTGGGGCATTTTGAAGATGCCATCTGCCCAGATGTGGAGACTTTTAGAGAAGCCCTTCCACTAGTAGAAAAAATGCTGGAAGAGGATAAGGATAAAAACATCGTCATGTATTGTACTGGAGGTATCCGTTGTGAAAAAGCTAGTGCTTACTATAAGAGCAAAGGTTTTAATAAGGTCTTTCAGCTCAAAGGTGGTATCATCGAATATGCCCGTCAGGTGGAGGCACAGGGTTTAAACAATAAGTTTAGAGGAAAAAACTTTGTTTTTGACGAACGGATGGGCGAACGGATCAGTGAGGAAATCATTGCTCAGTGTCATCAGTGTGGCCGTCCCTGCGATCTGCATGTAAATTGTGCAAATGATGCTTGCCATATTCTTTTTATCCAATGTGAGGAATGTGCCAGCCAATACGATAATTGCTGTTCCACGAAATGTAGTGACTTTATTCAGTTGCCAGAAGAGGAACAAAAGGCGCGTCGAAAGGAAGAGGTGTTTAATGGGACTAAATTTGGAAAAGGGCGCTACAAAGCCCATCGCAAAAACGAAGAAGTGCTTTAAGACCATTTATTCGACCTTTCGGTTCTTGACCTTGCTATCCAACCAATTGGTCATTTCCCAAAGCATATGCATAATGGATTCTCGACTCTGGTAAGTATGGCTCTCATGTGGGAGCATAACTAACCTCACCGTTGCGCCATTACCCTTTAAAGCAGCATAAAAACGTTCGCTTTGCATAGGGTAGGTACCTGCATTATTATCAGCCTGTCCATGAATTAGTAGAAGAGGCGCTTTGATTTTATCTGCGTGCATAAAGGGCGACATATGGAAATAAGTTTCCCTGGCCTCCCAAAAACTGCGTTCTTCCAATTGAAAACCAAAAGGCGTCAGCGTCCGATTATAGGCCCCACTCCTGGCAATACCTGCCGCAAATAGGTCCGTATGTGCCAGCAAATTGGCCGTCATAAAAGCCCCATAAGAATGCCCACCAACTGCTAGTCGATGCGGGTCTGCTACCCCCATCTCTACCAATGCCTTCACCGCCGCTTCCGCTCCCGCAATCAACTGCTCGATAAAGGTCTCATTTGGCTCCGCCTCTCCCTCCCCAATGATCGGCATACCAAAATTGTCAAAAATGGCATAGCCTCTGGTAAGCCAAAACAAGGGGGACCACCAGCCAATATGCGAAAAGCGATGAGGCGAATCATTGAGCTGACCAGCGGCTTCTGCGCTTTTGAACTCTCTGGGATAAGCCCACATCAATACGGGCAGTGGCCCATCTTTTTCGCTATTATAGGCGGGAGGCAAATAGAGCCGACCACTGAGTTCCACACCGTCCTTTCGATGGTACTGGACGAGTTGTTTCCGAATACCAATCAAAGCTTTATAAGGATGCTCAAAATGCGTGATTTGGTGATGGGCACCAGTAGTAATGTGGCGCAAATAGAAGTTGGGGGGATCTTTTTCTGATTCTTTACAAGTCAGTAATATCCCCGAAGCTTCATTAATAAAAGTTTTGGGGACTTCGTAATGAGGTGCTGTCGACTGCCAGAGCCTTTGGGTATGATTCGTCTCCAAATCAAAGCGATCTACAAAAGGGCGATTGCCCTGGGGAGAGGCACCGCTGCCAAAGAGGTAGAGTGCTTTTTGGTCTTGCGAGAGGAGTAATTGTTTATGTCCAGAGGCATTTAGCTGCGTCTGAAAACCACCTGGCGCCTGATAGATATCCTCCCAGGAACGATCAAAGATGACTTTTCTGGGCTGGTCGGGATGATCGGGCTGCCAAATACTGGTGATTTCTTTTCGATTGGCCCACCACCATTCCTTGGTAATGGCCAAATCTCCTTTTCCCCATATGATGCCACCAAAGCGAAGGGTATAGTCCATCCCTTTTTGGGGTGGCCCTTCAAAAGGAGCGCGGAGGACAAATAGTCGATCGCGCACCTCAGCACTTTTGTTGGGATCGCCCCCATCTTGGGCTTCTACCCAGTACAGACTAGCAGCTTCGTCGCTGCGCCACTGAAAAAACCTGGGCCCCGTTCGCACAGCGCTAAAACCTTTGGGCAAATGTTCGATTAAAGGAACATTGGCAACTTCGCGGATGAGCTGACCATTTTGGTGATAAATCAGTACCTGAAAGGCGAAGCGTTTGTGGGGAACCAGATAAGAAAAGGGTTGCTGCAATTGTCGAATGTAGAGGTATTGGCCATCTGGTGAAGGTACAAAACTGGTTATCATACCAGGCTTCCCAATAGCGCTCTGCCTTTGTTGGTGGATGTCGATTAGGAAGAGCTGTGAGTGGGTATAATAGGCAAAAAGAGCTTCGTCAAAAGTGTTTTTTAGTAGATCTTGATAATTGGGGATCGGGGCGGGTTCTCCGCTGTTTTCCAAAATGATTGGTCCGTGTGGGATGCCCGATTGGGCGGGAGCGGGGCCGCGATCTTTGAGGATAGCTTTGTAAAGTAACTGTTGGCTATTGGGCATCCATCTGTAGGGGAAAGCGCCAATGGCTTCGTTGAGGAGGCGTTGGCTGAGCGAGCGAGCTTGGCGAGTCTCCAAGTCGATAAGCCATAATTCCAGGCCATCTTCATAAGTGAGTGTAAAGGCGATATAAGCGCTATTGGGCGACCAAGAGAGATGGGCGATGCGCGCTTTTTCTGGCAAGCCCTCGATAGAGAGTTCTTTTTTTTGTTGAAAATTATAGAGGGATAAACCACTGTAGTATTGCGAGCGGCTAGAGCCATTGGTCATTGGGTTGATACGTATCCCCGCAAGGCGTAGTTCATCTAAAATAATATCTGTAATCCCTGGCAGACTTGGGCGAGCAGCTTTGATTAGCCATTGCTTATTAGGACTCAGTAATATGGTCGGAAACTGAGGTCCATCTGCTAAATTGGCGATGACCGAAGGCGGCATCTGATAGCTTACACCGTTTTGCCTGGGGTAATTTGGCGTCATAAGTTTTACGAATGCATGAGCAATAAAGATATACCCAGAAAATATAAAATTATTTTCCTGACCATTAAATGGGAGATTATTTTGCGCATTCAGGGTGGATGATTCAGAATGGATTCCGATCGTCCAAAAGGAATTGATAAAGATAAGAAGCTGAGGGCATAAATGAAAGTTATGCTCTTAAGATTTGCGCAAAGCGAGATAATCCAGGAAGTAAATCAGTTTGATTGACAGGTTATTGGTCTGTGGATTTTCGAATACCGTAGTCAAATCCTGAAGGTAAGGGCGATCTGTCACGTTGCGATCTCGAACAATCGCATTTTTCCACACGATAAAAATATCGCTGCCTGGTGCAAAACGCCAGCGATAAACCAAGTCGATATTGAAGATATTGAATGTGGTATTGTGTAGCGACTGACCGCTTTTATCTTGCCCCAAATAGGCAGAAGTGCTCAAGCTTCCATCTTCTTCAAGCAGCTGATAATCGATGTATTCCAAACGGGTCCAATAGTGGCGAATACGTAGATTGATCCCCATTCGATTAGTGAAGATATAATTGCCATTTAGGGTATTATCGAGAATGAATTGGTCGCGACGACCAAAAAGGATGTCCTCCTCGCCCAATAACTCATAGCCAATGGCCGTCTCTTCAGGAGAGATATAGCCAATATCTTTTTTGCGAATCGATCCCTCCACTTCCAAAATAAAATCCAATTTGTCATTGACGCGAACCCTTGGACTAATCTCAAAATTGACCAATTGTCTTCCAGGTTCATCAAAACGCCGATAACTAAAATCGACATCGTAAGCGAAACGCTTTCGATAATCTGAAGAGACAAAACCGCCAATGGTATAGTTCTTAGGAAAGTGATAATAACGGGAAAAGTCGTCTGAGCGGGGCTCAAAATAATCAAAGGTATTAAAAGGCTCCAACCAGCTCCACAGCCCAAAAGCAAAAAACTCCTTGGTCATCGCAAAGCTGCGAATATTCAATCCAAAATCGGTAAATACATTGGGTGATTCTAAACGACTGTAGCGGGTAAACATCCCAAAGTTCGCCCGATTAAAACGACCAAAAGGTTTAAAAATACCATAATTCCAACGGGCCGTAAAAGAAGCTTCATTGGCATTAAAAAGAAAACCCAAATCATTGGGATCGTAATGTCGACTTTCTACATTATAGCCAGCTCCGTATTGGAAATTACCGCTGATTTTGGATAGATTAAGACTGTATTTGTGGCCTAAGCCCACGCTATCTCTCCCTTCGCCATTGGCCGTTTGGGAATAATATTGCTGGCTAAGGGCCGCATCGCCTGATAAATTGTAGGAATTATTTTTATTGTTGAACTGAAATTCGGTACCCGTGACATTGGCATCATAGGCACTGCCACTTCGCCAAACATGGGTATTGATCAAGGTGATATAGGAATTATTTCTGAGGTTTTGATCGGCAACCATGACATTATAATTGGTCAATGGTGCAGTCTGCACTTTCCGCTTCTCACCCGTTTCTGTATTTTCAATTTCGGCATAAGTAGGGCGGCTGGTGGCATTGAAAAAGCCCAAACCCAAGCCATTGGCCATTCGGCCAGACACCTTTGTGGCATTGTACAGCGGAGACTCTGTAGGATTACTACTGATCTCTTCTCCCTCCTTAAGCTGATCTTCTACATCATCGTAAAACAGGGGACGGCCACCCACGCGGCGGGAGTAAAATAAATTGCCTTTGTTGAATAATTCCGTTCCCTCCGTAAAGAACTGTCGATTTTCATCAAAGCGCACCTCAAAAGGCGATAGATTAAGTACCTGATTATCAGATTGCACTTGGCCAAAATCAGGGATGAGGGTCATATCTAGCGTAAAGGCATCATTGATTCCGTATTTGATGTCCATCCCACCATTCAAGGCCCTTCCAAACTGGTGTTTGGGATCGCTATCGCGGTCGTAGTCGCTCACAAAATTGGCGGCAATAAATGGGGTAGCAGATAAGCGCAAAGGAGGTTTAATCGCATTAATGCCCTTTAAGACACCAGATTGTAGCAGCAGGCCCTCTTGGTCGGGCCGAACCTCATTCCAAAAAGACAACTCGCGTTTCCTGCGGATCATCCTGGCAAAATTGATATTCCATTCCTGAACCTCCTGGTTGGGAAAACGAAGGGCCGAATAAAGAATCTTCATTTCCAGAACCCAGCCATCAGCTGTAAACCGCGTAGCACTTTCCCAAACCGCATCCCAGTTTCGATCCCCTCTCAATACCGAAACACCACCACCATCATCCAGCGAGGAGTATTTTAGATCAATCTGTACCCCACCAGAGGTAACGATAAAACCCAAGCCATTCAATCCATCCTGATAAGCATCAATGATAAAAGCAAACCAATCAGTAATACCCACCTGATCGCGTTGCGATAATTGCTGAAAAATACTGTCGGGATGTGTATCGTACAGTTGAGCTGCCACATAAATGGCCTTATCGTCATAAAGTACCCGAACTTCTGCATTTTGAGAAGAAGAGGCACCAGGAACAGGTTCGACCTGGGTGAAATTACCACTGGGAGAGACCTCCGCCCATGCACTTTCATCGAGAACCGCGTCCACATTGATATTGGCATTGGTGCGTTTGGTAAGGTATTGTTGAGGAAGCTTACCTGCTCCTTGTGCCCAAATCTGGGCAAAAGATAGACAGAAAAGAAGACTGAGCAGGATTCGCTGTACCATAGTTGATGACATTCGTTGATTCACACCATTCTGATACAAATCCAGCATAAAACATACCAGAACTGGCTCTTTAGCATCCCTAGTTAAAAGGGGGAATTATTGGGTTTTCTTGCGCTCTGTACAGTATACAAATCTATTCTTTTTTTGTTGCATCCTGTCTTCTGGAAAAGAGGGAATGAATGCTTTTGTCTGCTGCAACGCCTAATTTTTACCCATTTATTTCTAAACAGGAGCAGACTTGTGTACCTACTAGCGAATTTTGGCCGATAAAAACTAGATGCCCTGACCATAAATTTGTAATTTTCCATTTGGAATCAATCGATCGGATATAAGTCTGTGAAGCATCTTGTCCCTAATTTCATTCAGACACAATACCAGAACGGCCGAACAACGGGCGCCTTTCAGGCTTACACGATGTTCATCGACCTATCAGGGTTTACGCCACTGACGGAAACCCTGATGCGCCAAGGAAATGAAGGAGCGGAGCAATTGTCTCGTAGCCTCAATAATATCTTTAGCCCTATGGTACATCTCGTCTATCAAAGAAAGGGCTTTATTCCCTACTTTGCTGGCGATGCCTTTACCGCTATTTTCCCTCTTGACCAGCCAGATTTTGATGAGCAGACGCTGATAGAGACGGCGAGGCAGCTGCGGGATATGTTTACCATCGAAGGACTCAAGAAGACGCGATTTGGTTTTTTCCAAATTGGGATCAAAATCGGTTTATCCAAAGGAGAGGTACAGTGGGGAATCATTGGCGACCAGTATAAGTCCTTTTATTTTAGGGGTGATGCCATTGATAATTGTGCGAAGAGCGAGCATATGGCGAGCGGTCAGGAGATCATTTTGGAGCAACATTTAGTGAAGGGGCTGGCAGAGGCGGAGTTGCCTCAGATGGAGCCTTTGGAAGATGGGTATTATCGGCTGTTAGAAAATGAGCCTTTATCATCTGAACCTAATAATACAGTGGTCAATCTAGCGCCATTGGAGCGGGAGGTAGCCAAATTATTCTTGCCGCTTTCGGTTTTGGATTACAGTGAGGAAGGGGAGTTTCGCAATTTGGTTTCAATCTTCATCTCCTTTAGGAATGTCAAAGATCGGGAGCAGTTCAATACCTTCTCCACCATTGTACTCAATCAGATCAATAATTTCTCAGGTTATTTCAAAGAGGTCGACTTTGGAGATAAGGGAGGCGTGATGGTTGGCTTTTTTGGCGCACCCGTCTCTTTTGAAAATAATATGGACCGCGCCCTGGAATTTATCTACTCTGTCCAGCAGGAAATCATCCCGCTACAGCAGCAAGGGCATTTGCAAATACGCGCAGGCATTACTGTGGGTTTGGCCTTTACTGGAATTGTGGGTGGCGAGGAAAGGTGTCAATATGCAGCCGTGGGCAATCGCGTGAATTTGGCGGCCCGTTTGATGATTCATTCAAAGTGGGGAGAAGTATTAGTGGATGAAGACATCCGCAAATGTCGATCTTTTCATTTTGAACACACAGGCGATATTCGCTATAAAGGGATTGAGGGAAATATTCCTACCTACAGGTTGAGTGGTCGAAAGGAGGATAATGAGGTGGTTTATTCTGGACAGATGTTTGGGCGAAAAGAGGAATTGGCCTCGCTGATCCAATATGCGGAACCTATTTTTGAAGATCGCTTTTCTGGGCTGGTCTACGTTTATGGGGAAGCGGGTATTGGTAAAAGTCGCCTGAGTTATGAGCTGCGGCAGGAATTGAGGAAAAAAGGCAATGTGCAGTGGTACAGTTGTCCAGCGGATCAAATTTTGCGAAAGCCGTTCAATCCCTTTATCTACTTTTTGAGGAATCACTTTGGCCAATCTCCAGAGAATACAACCCTTATCAATCACCAAAACTTTGAAAATAAGTGGCAGTGGTTGATGAATGATCTGGAAAATGCTG
>JBCBDH010000044.1:0-17547 GCA_038529855.1 Bacteroidota bacterium
GATTCGTCGTTATGAGACCTCCCTACTGTATCCCGAAAAAGAAGCAGAAGCCCAAGCTGCTCTCACCTTAATGGATGATCTGAAAGCCTGGGAACTGGAGGCGCGTATCCGAGAAATTCTCTCTAAACTCAATATTCCCGATCTCAATAAAACCATTTCCACCTTATCTGGGGGCCAGAAAAAACGCCTGGCTCTTGCCAGAATGATCATTGAAGAACCCGAATTAATTATTCTTGATGAACCAACCAACCATTTGGATTTGGATATGATCGAATGGTTGGAAGAATACCTACAAAGAAGTCGGTTGACCATCTTTATGGTTACCCACGACCGCTATTTTTTGGAAAGGGTTTGCGATTTGATCGTTGAGCTGGAGAATGGGCAGTTGTATCGCTACAGGGGGAGTTATTCCGACTTTTTGGAAAAGAAATCCATGCGTCACGAAAACGAGGCGGTTGTTCTTGATAAAACGCGCAAGTTGATGCGCAAGGAACTAGAGTGGGTGCGTCGAATGCCCAAGGCTCGGGGGACTAAGGCCAAATCGAGAGTCGATAAGTTTTTCGAAATCAAGGAAAAGGCTTCTCAAAAGATCGATAAGCAAGAGATACAGATTGATATGAAGGGCTCGCGATTGGGATCTAAAATTCTGGAAGCACAATACATCAGCAAGGCTTATGGCGATCTGAAGATTGTGGATGAGTTTTTCTACAAGTTTAAAAAGAAAGAGCGAGTGGGTATTGTTGGGCCCAATGGTGTTGGAAAAACCACTTTTATCAAATTGTTGACCAAGGAGCTTCGTCCAGATAGTGGAAAAGTGGTGGTTGGAGGGACGGTCATATTCGGACATTACACCCAGGATGGTATTCAATTGGAAGAAGACAAGCGCGTGATTGATGTCATTCGCGATATTGCAGAATACATTCCCTTGGATAAGGGGATGAAACTAACGGCACCTCAGTTGTTAGAGCGCTTTTTATTTTCGCGTCCTCAGCAACAGGTTTATGTCTCCCAACTCAGTGGGGGCGAACGTCGTCGACTAACGCTCCTATCCGTATTGATGCAAAATCCCAACTTTCTCATCCTCGATGAGCCTACCAATGATTTGGATATTATCACACTCAATGTATTGGAAGACTTCTTGATGGACTTTCCTGGATGTTTACTGGTGGTTACCCACGATCGCTATTTTATGGATAAATTAGTGGATCACCTGTTTATTTTTGAAGGAGAGGGGAAAATAAAAGACTTCAACGGCTCCTATGCCCAATATCGCGAGCGCAAGCAAGTAGAAGAAAACGAACAGCGCAATCAAACTCGAGCCAATCCAAGCAAAGAAAAGACCAAACGCGTCCGTCCTGATGCTGATAAGCCCAAACTCACCTATGAGCAGCGCAAAGAGTTTAATCGCCTAGAAAAAGAGATTGAAAAGCTGGAAGTCAAGAAAGCTGCCATAGTAGAACAATTCAATAATCCTGATTTATCCTCAGAGGAGATTCAAAAGTTGTCGATAGACTTGGGGGAGTTGAATAAAAAGCTAGAAGAGAAGGAAATGCGATGGTTGGAGTTGGGGGAGTTGGCCTAAAAGCTTTCAACCCATCGGAATAAAGGCCATTTACTCCGATGGGTCGTCTATGGCTTGGTTTATTTGTTAGCCGCCAGTTTTTTGATCTTATCTTCCAATTCATATTCATCACCAGAAACATAGCCATTGTGGACATCTACGATGTTGCCATTCTGATCAATGAGGAAAGTAGTTGGAACAGTTTGGAAGTTCAAAGCTCTTTTTAAGTCCTCTTTTACATCAGAAAGGATAATGTATTCCCAGCCTTTGGATTTGACCATAGGGCCAACCTTAGGCAAAGCTCTCGAATTATCAATGGTAATAGCGACCAATTCCATGTCATATTCTTCTTGCCAATCGGGATAGACCTCTGCAATGGCATCCAGTTCTTTCTTACAGGGAGAACACCAGGTCGCCCAGAAACTCAATACCGTTATCTTCCCATTCTTACCATAATCCTGGATATTCACTGTCTCGCCTTTGAGCGTCTTGATGTTGACATCTGGTAAGCTTTGCTGAGCGAGTAAGCTGGCAGAAAAACTAAAGGCAAAGAACAGTGCGAGCAATTTCGTTAGGTTCATCGTTGATTTTTTTATATAAATTTAAGTTTAAAAACTGCTAGTGGTTTACTTTTCCGGCTTTTTAGAGGGGCGTAAGTTTCATCATCTAAAAAAAACGCTCTAATTTCGCAAGGCAACATGACGAAACTATCACAATATAAGGCTTTTAGGAGCCAGCAACTTTGTAATAATTCGGTTTAACTTATATTTAACTGGGCCCAAATGAAATTCTCGTTTATAGCAATGCACAAATTAATCAAGCTATTTCTAGCGAACAAATCTCTCGGCCTTAGTGCCTTGGTCCTATTGCTGATTTGTCAAAATGTATACAGTCAAGATGAAAATCGTGGCCGATTTTCCGGTAATCTAGAAAGCAATGGTAATTTCTTTATAGAGGATACAGACATTGGTGCTGCCAATACGCCACAGTATGATCATCAGCTTTTTGGTGCGGATGCATGGCTCCAATTAAACTATAGCGTCAAGGGCTTTGACATGGGCCTGCGCTTTGATTTGTTCAATAATTCTAATCTGCTCAATCCGCAAGGTTCTTATACCGATCAAGGTATTGGTCGTTGGTTTATCAAGAAAAAGATTCACAAATTGGGTATTTCTGCTGGTTATCTCTACGATCAAATTGGTAGTGGTATCATATTCAGAGCTTACGAGCAGCGTCCCTTATTAATTGATAATGCACTTTATGGGGTGCGGTTGACCTATGATCTGGCTGAAAATTGGGAGGTAAAAGCCTTTACTGGGCGTCAAAAGCTGCAGTTTGATACTTATGGTTCTATCATAAAAGGCATATCGATTGATGGCTTTTTGAGTGGGGGAGGAGAAGATGGGAAAAAATTCTGGTCGATGGCACCAGGCTTTGGCATCGTGAATCGGACCATAGATGATCAGTCGATGAACACCGTTGTTAGTACCATCAACACTTATTCTGTGGTGGATAGTATTGGTGCAAAGTACAACACCTATGCTTTTAGCGCTTATAATACCTTGACCTTTGGTGATTTTTCCTGGTTTGTGGAAGGTGCTTATAAAACTGAAGAAGTCTTTTTTGATCCTTTTGCCATTAAGACCAATCGCGATGGTTCGCAAGTGCCGGGAAAGCTAGTATTTGATGATGGATATGTCCTGTATTCGTCTGTGAGCTTTGCCAAGAAAGGATTGGGCATTACCTTGGAAGGTAAGCGCACCAGTAACTTTACTTTCCGAACCAATCCACTGGTCACCTTAAATAGAGGGATGATCAATTTCCTACCTCCAATGACTCGAGTTAATACTTATCGCTTGCTCGCGCGCTATAGTCCTGCCGTACAGGAATTGGGAGAGCAAGCCATCCAATTTGATATCCGCTACTCGCCTAAGCGCAAACTGAGTTTTAATGTCAATGTCTCCTTCATCAATGATCTGAAAAGCAATGGTCTTTACCGCGAGTTGTATACAGAGGTACTCTATAAGTACAAACGAAAATGGCAAATACAAGGAGGGGTACAGCTACAGGAATACAATCAGGAAATTTACGAAACTAAGCCCGAGAAAGGCAGTCTAGGAACAGTTACCCCTTATTTGGAGTTCTTATATAAGTTGAGCCGCAAAAAGGCCCTGCGCTTTGAATTGCAGTATATGCACACAGGCCGAGAAGTTATGGAAGCGGGCCAACGCTTTAATGACGGTCTCTACGGCAATACCAATCGCGATTTTGGCAATTGGATTTTTGGCCTAGTCGAGCTTAGTTTGGCGCCGCATTGGACCTTTACAGTTTCTGATATGTTTAATGTTTCTCCAGATTTTAAAAATGACGTGATTCCAGTGGATAACAATGGCGAAAAAGAAAAAATCCATTATCCACGGTTTGATATTTATTATACATTTAAAGCTAACCGCATCTCTCTGAGCTATATCAAGCAGGTAGAGGGAATCGTCTGTGCAGGAGGGGTCTGTCGTTTGGAACCTGCCTTTAGTGGCGTGAAATTGGGTGTAAGTTCTACTTTCTAACAATTGATAAAAGCATTGATTATGAAAACCTTTCCTATCCATGTATTCGCACTGCTCATTTTAATGCTGTCTCTGGGCAGTTGTCAGGAAAATATGCCTGAAATTGCTTGTTTGAGTTGTACGGACGATGATACGAATACCACAGAACTCCAAGACCGTGTTGTCTTGATCGAGGAATTCACGGGTGTTCGTTGTGTGAATTGCCCCCAGGGAAGTGCAGAGATTCAAAACCTGCTTTCTGTATATGGTGATCAACTCATTGCGGTATCTATCCATGCGGGTTTCTTTTCTCGTCCCTATCCAGATAATATTTACGATTTCCAAACTAATGCGGGAGATCAGATTCTCAATTTCCTGGAAGAGCCTGTTGGTTATCCCTCTGCAGTTGTGGATAGAAAGCTTTTTGATGGAGAAGTAGAATTACAAGTAGGGCAAACCTCTTGGGGAGGATACATCGCTTTGCAATTGGAGCAAGGTCAGGCGGATGCTAGTTTGGTCATCAGCAATGACTTCAATGCCGATAATCGCGAACTTTCCACCACCGTTGAAATTCAACCCATCGTCGATCTCGAAGGCGATTATGCTTTGACGATGATGTTGGTAGAGAACGATATTGAAGACCTTCAGCTTACCCCCGATGGTCTACAGGCAGATTATAAGCACAAGCATGTATTTCGGGATGTGATGTCGGCCAATGCGCTTGGTGATGCTGTAAGTGATCCATTAACGGTTGGGTCCAGTGTAGAGATCAGTGCAAAATATACCCTACCCATCGGCTGGAATGAAGATAAATGCGAAGTCATTGCCTTTTTACATAAGACGGGAACAGAGAAGGAAGTGGTGCAGGCGGCGCTTGAGTTGATTAAGTAATCGCACCAGTATTGGAGTAAGTCCAAGTTACGCTGGTACTGACCATTTCCAAGAAAAGGACTTCACGACAAAGTGGAGTCCTTTTCTACTTTAAATCACTATCTTTGCATACCTTTTTGGGCAAGCCGATTTTTTATCGAACCCATTTTTTTAAACTTGCGTTCAAATAAGCTAAAAAGCGACCATAAGCAATGAAGATATCACTCAACTGGCTAAAAGACTATCTGGATGTTAACCTATCTCCTGATACGGTTTCCAAAGTACTAACCAGTATCGGCCTGGAGGTCGAAGGGATGGAAGAAACAACCAGTATTAAGGGTGGTTTGGAAGGCTTGGTTATTGGCCAGGTTAAAGCCTGTGGTAAGCATCCTGGAGCTGATCGCCTCTCTCTGACTAAAGTAGATGTAGGAAGCGACAATCTGCTACAGATTGTCTGTGGAGCGCCCAATGTAGCTGCCGGGCAAAAGGTAGTTGTAGCTACCATAGGTACTACGCTATATGATAAGGAAGGAAAAGATTTTAAGATCAAGAAAGGAAAAATTAGGGGAGAAGCTTCCGAGGGGATGATCTGTGCAGAAGATGAGATTGGGATAGGGACCAGCCACGACGGGATCATCGTTTTGCCAGAAGAGGTCGCTGTTGGTACTCCAGCCAAGGATTATTATAAGGTAGAGCGCGATGTGATTTATGAAATCGGACTTACGCCCAATCGCTCTGATGCTATGGCACATATTGGTGTCGCCAAGGACCTGGCAGCGGCCTTAAAAATCAATCATCAACATAGCGGTACGGTCAATTTGCCTTCTGTTGATGCTTTTGAAGTACAAAGTCACGATTTACCTATAGTGGTGGAAGTAGATTCGCTGGAAGCCTGTCCGCGTTATTCTGGCGTATCGATTAAAGGGATTACAATTAAGGAATCGCCTGACTGGCTAAAAAATCGCTTAAAGGCCATTGGGGTAAAGGTGATTAATAATGTGGTCGACATCACCAATTTTGTCTTACACGAAACTGGCCAACCGCTCCACGCCTTTGATGCCGATCAAATTGCTGGGCAAAAAATCATCGTAAAAACCCTGACCAAGGGAACGCCTTTTATGGCATTGGACGAAAGAGAATTCAAACTGAGTGATCAAGACCTGATGATTTGTGATGGTCATTCTAAAGGCATGTGTATTGGAGGTGTTTTTGGTGGTTTGAACTCAGGAGTGACGGATAAAACAACTAATATCTTCCTCGAATCCGCTCACTTCAACGCTCGCTGGATTCGTCGGACCAGCACCCGCCACGGCTTGCGGACAGATGCAGCAACCCGCTTTGAAAAAGGCGCTGATCCCAATAATACCATTTATGCGCTCAAACGTGCTGTATTGCTCTTTCAGGAGCTAGCTGGTGGAGAAGTTGCTTCTGATATCGTAGACATTTACCCAGAAACTATTGCTCCCAAGCAAGTGGAAGTCAGCTATCGCAATGTCAATCGCTTGATTGGTGTGGACATAGATAAAACAGAGATTCACGCCATTTTGGAGGCATTGGAAATGGAGGTGCTTAGCAAAAATGAAGAGCACTTCACAGTAGCGGTACCAACCAATAAATTTGATGTGCTTCGAGAGGCAGATGTCATTGAAGAAATTCTTCGAATCTATGGATTCAATCGGGTACCCGTTCCTAGTCAGGTACGCTCCGCTGTCGTTCCTGCCGAGCGCCCTGACCCCAGAAAGGTGCGCAATACAGCTGGCGACCATTTGGCGGCTAATGGTTTTAATGAGATTATGGCGATGTCTTTGACACAGTCGAAATATTTCAAGGAAATTCTGCCTATTGAAGAGACCGCATTGGTATATGTCAATAATACGTCTAACATCCATTTGGATGTCATGCGGCCGACGATGCTATTCAGTGCTTTGGAAGCCGTAGTCCACAATCAAAACCGACAAAATGCCGATTTGCGGCTCTTCGAGTTTGGTCGGACTTATCGCAAGAATGGGGAGGACTATGTGGAGCAGGAGCACCTAAGTGTTTTGCTTACTGGTCGCCACAATCCAGAGAGCTGGTTGGATAAGCACCAGGGAGATACTTCCTATTATGCCCTCAAGAGCTATGTGGAGCAATTATTGGGGCGCTTTGGCCTCCATGCCTACCAGCAAACTGCTATTCGGGATGAGGTATGGTCAATGGGACTCAAATACCATCGCGGCAATCAGGTCTTGGTGCAATTTGGACAAGTGCAAAAGGGGATTAGCCAGCAAATGGACATCAAGAAAACGGTTTATTATGCTGATTTTCATTGGGATAATGTATCCAAGGCGCTGCGCAAGCAAAAGGTCATTTTCTCCGAGTTGACCAAATATCCAACGGTGCGTAGAGATTTAGCGCTCGTTATTGATAATTCCGTTAAATTTAGTGATATTGTGGAGATTGCTAAGAAGACTGGCAAGAAGATATTAAAGGATATCAACCTATTTGATGTGTATGAAAATGAGGAGCAAGTAGGAAAAGGTAAGAAATCTTGTGCCGTCAGTTTTGTCTTTGAAGATCCATCCAAAAACCTCAAAAGCAAAGAGATCGATAAGATTGTCAATCAGTTGATTCGAGCTTACGAAGAGCGTTTGGGAGCAGTCATTAGAAGATAGGCGGTTTTCGGATTCATTAACTATGCAAGAATTATCAGGAAAAATAAGCGATATTGAGTTAAAGGTCAGACAGTTGGCTTTAAAGCTGGAACGGCTACAAAACGAAAATATCGCTTTATTGAATGAGAATAAAAAGCTCAAAAGCGATTTGCTCACTCAGACCCAAAAGGCGGGTGAGCTAGAACAAAAATGTGCTCTTGTCCAAGCGGCTCTAGAGCGCAAACGGGAAACAGACCCAGAGAGTTCTAAAAAACTAAGGAAAGAAATAGCGCAATACGTTAAAGAGATTGATCAGTGCATGGAGTGGTTGCAAAATAGCTAAAATGGCAGAACAAGACCTATCAAATATCACGGTTTTGATTGCCGGAAGGCCCTATCCCCTCAAAATTAAAGATGGGGATGAACCTGCTATTAGAAAGATTGTCAAAGAGGTGAATGAAAAGATCAATCGATTCCAACTGACCTATACCAAAAAGGATAAACAAGACTGTTTGTCGATGGCTTTACTGACCTATGCGGTCGATCTTCACAAGTCCCGTCAAAGTCACCAAAAATCCCCGGATGCCGATCTTTCTGATAAAATCCAACAATTGGATGAACTCCTCGATCATTTGCTGAATTAGTTCAGCCTTTCCGTTTTTATGTATTTGTTTTCTTATCGCATTGAGCCGTGCAGCAGAGCTGTTTGACGGAATTGTTATTCCAAGTGAATAGTTGCTGTACAAACACAGAAAACAATTAACTCATACATAAATTACAACAATTATGGATTTTGGAATTGCAATGGTAGGAGGTCTGGTACTAGGCGCCATTATGGGCTATGTCCTGGTGCAGACGCTAGTTAAGCGATCCTATCAATCGAAAGTGGAGGAGATGAATGGCAAGGCAGATCTGGTTGTTCAAGAGGCAAGACTAAGTGCTCAGCGCTTGATCGATGAAGCAGATGTAAAGGCCAATAAAATCGTTAGTCAAGCCGAAAATAAGCACGATAAGATCAAGCAGCGCAAGATTCAAGAGGCCAAAGAGCGTTTTGCTAAGCTCAAATCAGAATTTGCCAACGAAAAGGCCCAACACAAGGTAGAACTGAAAGACCGAGAGGTGGATGTCGTGAAGATGGAAAACGAACTACGCCAAAAACAACAACGATTAAAGCAAGAGCAGAAGAAATTCAACGATAAGAAATCAGATTTAGAGCAACAAGAGGTAGAAAACAGAACGATTCGCGAAAACCTGGAAAAACAATTGCGCATTGTCGCCAAGAAAAAAGAAGAACTCGATGTGGCCAATGAAGAGCGCATTGAAGCACTGGAGAATATTGCCAAACTTTCCCAGGCAGAAGCCAAAGAGCAAATACTAGAAGCCGTCAAAGCCAAATCGGAAACCGATGCGATGGCTCTGATCAAAGATACCATCGAACAAGCTCGAATCACCGCCAATAAGGAAGCTAAAAAGATTGTTATCCAGAGTATTCAACGGATGTGTGCAGAGTATACGATCGAAAATACCGTTTCGGTATTCAATCTCGAGTCCGATGATCTTAAGGGGCAGATTATTGGTCGAGAAGGTCGCAATATCCGGGCTTTAGAGGCAGCCACAGGGGCTGAAATCGTAGTAGATGATACGCCTGAGGCCATTGTAATTTCTAGCTTTGACCCCATCCGCCGCGAAGTTTGTCGCTTGTCCCTCAAGCGTTTGGTGGCAGATGGTCGAATTCATCCTGCTCGTATTGAAGAGGTGGTGGCGAAGACGCGTAAGCAGCTCGAAGAACAGATTATCGAAATCGGTGAGCGCACCGTTATCGAATTGGATATCCACGGATTAGATGCTTATCTGGTAAGGATGGTAGGACGGATGCGTTTCCGCTCCTCCTATGGCCAAAATCTCTTAAAGCACTCCATCGAAACAGCCAATTTATCTGCCATCATGGCAGCGGAGTTGGGCTTGAGTTCTAAGCAAGCTAAGATGGCTAAACGGGCCGGTTTATTACACGATATTGGAAAGGTAGCAGAGGAAGAGACCGAACTTTCCCATGCTATCTTGGGGATGAAGATGTGTGAGAAGCACAAGGAGCATGCAATCGTCTGTAATGCAGTAGGTGCTCACCACGATGAAGTGGAGATGAACAACATTATTTCGCCTATTGTCCAGGCTTGTGATGCCATCTCTGGTGCTCGCCCAGGCGCTCGCCGCGAGATTCTGGAAAGCTACCTCAAGCGTATCGGAGAGCTGGAAGAATTGGCGATGGCGCATGATGGCGTACAAAAAGCTTATGCGATGCAAGCGGGACGCGAGCTGCGAGTGATCGTAGAGAGCGAGAAGGTGACGGATCAGTATGCAGATGATCTCTCCTTTATGATTTCTCAGAAAATACAGGATGAGATGCAGTATCCTGGTCAGATCAAGGTGACGGTAATTCGGGAAAAAAGAGCCGTGTCCTTTGCTCGATAAGACCCTATAGAAATCGCTTTAAAATGGCCGTTTAGTAGATAAAAGACTGAACGGCCATTTTTAGATCTCAAATCCGTTTTTTTGTTGTTATTTATGATCTTTTATACCTAATAATCTTAGTAAACACCAATTGAAACTCATAGACTTAGGGCAAAAGGGAGCCTGGTCCATAAAATATCTTAATTCAGCTAAAAAAAGCGAAGCAGACCTTTTAAAAGCCTCATATTATACCTACCTTTGCAGTCGATTTTGAAGAACCTGTAAATATTACACTTGTGATAAATAGAACCACAGGCAACTTTAAGCAAAAGCGCCAGTTCATCCTTACTGCCCTCTTCTTCTCATTTTCTCTTCTACTTTGGGCAGGAGATAAAAGCGATGCTGGCCACGGCGAAAAATATGATCCCGTAGCAACTGCCATGCATCATATCGGAGATGCCAATGAATTTCATGTCTTTGGCGATTTTCACCTCCCATTACCCGTTATCCTTTATGCCCCCGATCAAGGGTTGACTACCTGCATGTCAAGTGCCTTCCATCACGGTCATCATGCGGTGGACGGTTATGTATTGGATCACGGTCGAGTAAAGCGCGTTAAGCCAGGACAAGGCTTTCCTGCACAAGGACATGTAGAAGTGGGCGAGATTGCTACTGAAAAGAAAATGGTTAAGATAGAGGGGAAGGAAGAAGAGAAAGAAAAGGAAATTCCCGTGGTTAATTACGAGGGAAAAAATTACGAATTGGAAGCGGCCAGTACTTTGGCGGTGTTTGGAGGAGGATTTACCTCTTTTTACGATTTTTCGATCACCAAGAATGTCTTTATGATGATCTTGGCTTCGCTTTTATTGATCTTCTTGTTTTTTGCGGTCGCTAGTGCCTACAAAAAGCGGGAAGGACAAGCGCCCTCTGGTTTGCAGTCTTTCATTGAACCTTTCTTTACTTTTATACGAGACGAGGTTTCTATTCCGATGATCGGTGAGAAGCACTACGAGCGCTTCCAGCCCTTTGTAATGACTTTATTTTTCTTTGTATTAATATTGAACCTGATGGGCTTAGTGCCCTTTTTCCCAGGTAGTGCTAATGTGACGGGGAATCTAGCGGTAACTATGACGCTGGCCCTCTTCACCTTTTTGATGACCATTATTAATGGCAATCGCCACTACTGGGAGCATATTTTGTGGATGCCAGGAATTCCCGCTTGGGTAAAAGTGGTATTAACGCCTGTGGAGATTCTGGGGATGTTCATTAAGCCATTCTCCTTGATGATTCGTTTGTTTGCCAATATTACGGCAGGACACATCATCATTTTGAGTTTGATTGGTTTGATTTTCATCTTTGGCGATAATGGAAATAGTGTAGGTGGCGCATTTGCTGGTGGTGTCGTAGGGATTGCCTTTACGGCCTTTATGAATTTGATTGAATTGATTGTGGCTTTTATACAAGCATTTATTTTTGCGATTCTTTCGGCCTCCTATTTGGGAGCGGCGGTAGAGGAGCCACATCATCACTAATATTTTTTAATCTTTTAAATCCTAAATCATGGGAGCTATTGGAGCCGGATTAGGCGCACTAAGTGCAGGTATTGGAGTAGGCTTGATTGGTAGCAAAGCAATGGAAGCTATTGCTCGTCAGCCAGAAGCAGTTGGTGACATCCGTAACAACATGATCTTGATGGCTGCACTTGTCGAAGGTGCTGCACTGTTCGCGATCGTTGTAGGATTGTTGGCTGGTGGTCAGGGATAATTAAAACCTGTACTGTGCAAAAGAAAAAGCTT
This sequence comes from Bacteroidota bacterium, assembly GCA_038529855.1. Classification (GTDB taxonomy): domain Bacteria; phylum Bacteroidota; class Bacteroidia; order Chitinophagales; family Saprospiraceae; genus JBCBDH01. Next base: position 11,852 of record JBCBDH010000044.1, read on the forward strand.
GAGCTGCAACGGTTGGTTCGCAGTTCAAGCTTCCAACCATGATTAAAGAACGCAAATTCTAAAATAGCGAATCAATATGTTTGACGTAATTTTGCTTGCTGCTGATTTTTCTGTTATCAAACCAGATATCGGATTGATCTTTTGGACCTCTATCGTCTTTCTGACCGTTTGGTCTCTATTGGGCCGTTTTGCTTTCCGTCCGATTCAACAGGCGCTAAAAGATCGCGAAAACAGCATTCAGGAATCACTGGATGAAGCCAAAAGAGCACGCGAGGAGATGGCCAATCTAAAGGCGGAAAACGAAAAAATCCTCAATCAAGCACGTGAGGAAAGAGCTTTGATCCTGAAAGAGGCCAAAGATGCCAAGGAAAGCATCATCAATGAGGCGAAGATGAAAGCTAGGGAAGATGCACAAAAGATTGTAGCTGACGCCAGGACAGAGATCGAAAACCAGAAGATGGCGGCTATGCTCGATGTGAAAAACCAAGCGGGAATGATGGCCTTGGCGATCGCAGAGAAAGTTATTCGCAAGCAGCTAGCTGGAGATGCCGAGCAGCAAAAGTATGCCAATAGTTTGGTAGACGAAATTAAATTGAACTAAGTGCGGAAAAGGTTTCCGCTGAATTACTAAACTGCAGACCACTATGTCGATAAGCAGAATAGCTTCAAGATATGCCAAGTCCTTACTCGACCTAGCCATTGAGAGGGATCAAGTAGAGCCTGTGCTCGAAAATATTCGTTCTTTCAAAAAGGCGACGAGCAATCGCGATCTTTATCTCTTGCTAAAGAGTCCGATTATCAATACAGGGAAAAAGTCTCAAATCATAGATGCGCTGTTTGGGAAGAGTTTCGATGAGCTGACCATTGGTTTTATCCGTATTATTCTCAATAAAGGTCGGGAAATGTACCTGCCAGAGATTGCCGATGAATTTATCGTTCAATACAAAAAGTACAAGCACATTTCGACGGTGAAGCTGACTACTGCCGTTCCTCTAGAGGTTGAAGTGGTCTCTAGCATCAAACAAAAATTAGTGGCCAGCGCGGTCACTGACGATAATATTGAGATTAAAACAGTCGTAGACCCAGATATTATTGGTGGCTTTATTCTCGAATTTGATGATAAGCTCTACGACTCAAGCATTGCACACAAATTGGCGACCCTCAAAAAAGAGTTTGCCAAGAATGATTATATCAAGAATTTCTAAAACGGTTTCCGTTTTACGATACAATAAAATTATTTCTAACAATCCGTTATAAATCAGATAAAAATGGTTGATGTAAAACCTGATGAAATATCGGCAATATTGAAACAACAGCTTTCCGGTTTTAAAACGACTGCCGAACTGGAAGAAGTTGGTACAGTACTCCAAGTAGGGGATGGTATTGCCCGTGTATATGGACTTACTAGAGCCCAAGCCGGTGAATTGGTCGAATTTGAAACTGGTGTTCAGGCTATTGTACTCAACCTCGAAGAAGATAATGTCGGGGTGGTACTCCTTGGCGCTGGCGATGGTATTGTCGAAGGATCTACTGTGCGTCGAACCAATCGCATTGCCTCTATTAGTGTAGGGGAAGGCTTTGTGGGGCGCGTTGTGAATCCGCTTGGACAGCCTATTGATGGTAGAGGCCCAATTACAGGCGAAAAATATGAAATGCCACTAGAGCGCAAAGCACCTGGGGTAATCTATCGCCAGCCAGTAAGTGAGCCGCTTCAAACAGGTATCAAAGCCATTGATGCGATGATTCCTATCGGTCGTGGACAGCGGGAGTTGATCATTGGTGATCGCCAGACAGGTAAGACGGCTATCGCTATTGATACCATCATCAATCAAAAAGAATTTTACGACAGAGGAGAGCCTGTATACTGTATCTACGTAGCTTCTGGTCAGAAAGCTTCTACTGTTGCTCAGGTAGCCAAGACATTGGAAGAAAACGGTGCTTTGGCATATACCACTATTGTATCTGCTTCTGCCTCTGATCCAGCTCCCCTTCAGTTTTATGCACCTTTTGCTGGTGCCGCTGTAGGAGAATATTTCCGCGACACTGGTCGTCCAGCTTTGATCATTTATGATGATCTATCTAAGCAGGCCGTTGCCTATCGCGAGGTATCGCTACTGTTGCGTCGTCCTCCTGGTCGTGAGGCTTATCCTGGTGACGTATTTTATCTCCACTCTCGCTTGTTGGAACGCGCTGCCAAGATTATCAATAATGATGATATTGCCCGCGATATGAACGATCTGCCAGATACCCTCAAGAACGCCAAAGCAGAAGATGGTAGCCCATTGGTAAAAGGTGGTGGTTCTTTGACGGCACTGCCGATCATTGAGACGCAAGCAGGTGACGTTTCTGCTTATATCCCTACCAATGTAATTTCAATTACAGACGGTCAGATATTTCTGGAATCCAATTTGTTTAACGCTGGTGTTCGTCCTGCGATCAATGTAGGTATCTCGGTATCTCGTGTGGGGGGGTCTGCACAGATCAAGTCGATGAAGAAAGTAGCGGGTACCTTGAAGCTAGACCAGGCGCAGTTCCGCGAATTGGAAGCCTTCTCTAAATTTGGTTCTGATCTCGACGCAGCTACTTTGGCCGTATTGGACAAGGGGCGTCGTAATGTGGAAATCCTTAAGCAGCCTCAATACTCTCCAGTATCGGTAGAGAAGCAGGTTGCCATTATCTACTTGGGTACAAAAGGTAAATTGCGTAATGTACCTGTCGATAAGGTAAAAGAATTTGAGAGTACTTTCTTGGCTTCTTTGGAGCAAAGACATCCAGAGGTATTGGATACCTTCCGTTCTGGTAAGCTGACTCCAGAAGCGACCAAGATGGTAGAAGACCTGGCGGCTGAACTGACAGCGGCTTATAAAAAATAAGATTTCGGTTTAATATAATCACCATAATCAATGAGTGGTCAACTTAAGGAAGTACGCGAAAGAATTACTTCCGTAAAATCGACACAGCAGATTACCAAAGCCATGAAAATGGTTTCGGCAGCTAAGTTGCGTAAGGCACAACAGGCCATTACTCAAATGCGCCCTTATGCCAATAAGCTCAACGAAATGCTGACTAATATCCTATCCAATTTGGATGGCGATGCCTCTACGAGTTTTGGTCAGGAACGCGAAGTCAATAATGCTTTGATTGTCGTTGTTACCTCCAATCGTGGGCTTTGCGGCGCCTTTAATTCTAATGTGATTAAGTCTGCTGTTCGTGCTATTGATGAGCGCTACAGCGAAATCCGCAAGGAAGGGCGTTTGAGCATTCTCTGTATTGGCCGTCGTGGGCATGATTACTTTAGAAAGCGCTATCAGGATTGTACGCTGGTGGAGGATCATGTCAATTTGTTTGACGATCTTTCCTTTGACAATGTGGTTAAGGTTTCTAACCATTTGATGGAATCCTTTTCTGCAGAGACCTATGATGTCATTGAGGTATCTTATGGTCGTTTTAAGAATGCAGCAATGCAATTTCCCGAGACGGATCGCTTTTTACCTGTTGCTAAATTAGAAGTAGAAGAAGATGGGAAGCAACTCAAGGCAGATTATATATTTGAACCCGATCAAATCTCTCTGCTAGAGCATTTGGTGCCGAGTATCCTACAGATCAAGTTCCAAAAATACCTTTTGGATACCCACGCTTCTGAGCATGGCGCTCGTATGACGGCGATGGATAAGGCCACGGAGAATGCCAATGAACTGCTCAACGATTTGAAGATTTCTTACAATAAGGCACGTCAGGAAGCCATTACCAAGGAACTTTCTGAAATTGTGGGTGGTGCGGCTGCACTTGAAGGCAGCTAGACTGCGTATTGCTGAAATAAAGAATTACGTATATAAGTAGGCGCTATCTGTGTGTTCAGGTAGCGCCTATTTGTTCGAAATAATGCTTATATTACCGTTCTGTATAACCATCAAGTATGAAAGCCATTATTCCTGTTGCAGGAGCTGGGACCCGTCTACGACCTCATACCTATACCCAACCAAAACCACTTATCCCCGTAGCTGGTAAGGCCATTATTTCATTTATCATCGACCAATTGGTTAAGGTGGGGATTCGAGATTTTGTTTTTGTGATTGGTTATTTAGGCGAAAAGATCAAACTCTATGTGGAGCAGCAGTATCCAGAGCTGAATAAGGAATTTGTTCGGCAGGAGGAGCGGGAAGGTTCGGCGCATGCCATTTGGACGGCCCGCGATGCAATCAGGGATGCCAGCGAGATTTTTATTGTTTTTGGTGATACTATCATAGATGCTGATTTGCAGCACTTTTTGGATGTGCCTAATTCCTGTGTTGGAATCAAGCGTGTAGCTGATCCCCGCGAATTTGGGGTAGTGGAGTGTGATGAGGATGGATTGGTTAAAAAGATGGTGGAAAAGCCCAATATTCCCAAGTCCAATATGGCGATGGTGGGTCTGTACAAAATTCAGGAACCTACATTACTGATTGACGTTATCGAACGCCATATCAAAAGTAATTATCGAACTCACGGTGAATTTCAGTTGACAGATGGCCTGATGGGGATGATTGAACAGGGGACGCAATTTTCGACCGTCATGGTGGATAATTGGTTTGATTGTGGAAAAAAAGAGGTTTTGCTAGAGACCAATGCCATGCTTTTGGACAAAGAGGGCTACGCTTCTTCCAATTTGCCAGTTTATGATAATTCCATTATTATCCATCCAGTAAGTATTGGCCAAAATTGTCAAATTGCCAATTCAATTATAGGCCCTCACGTAACGATTGGCGGAAATACAAAAATCAATTATTCCATCGTTAAGGAGTCCATCATTGGAAGCTATGCTTCTATTGAAGATGTGGTGCTGCAACAGTCGATTGTTGGCAGTGATGCAGCTATCAAAGGCTCTAGCCAAAGCCTCAATATTGGGGATAATACAGAGATAGATTTTAGCTAAGCTTAGTTCTCACATAGCTTTGGCAGATTTCCCGCCTTGATTTCTTTGTACAGCTCCTTGCGGAAATTATCGCTTACTTGGTCAAACATGGGTGCTTTCTTCTTTTTATGACGGGCAATATGTTCGACAGTACCAAATAATTTCAAGGCAATCAACTTGCAAGTTTTTCCCAAGTCAGATTCTAAACAAACCTCGACCTCTTCGTACTCTGGGGCGATATTTTGTAGTAGAAAAGTTCCTCTTCCCATATCACATTGTTCTTCTCCATTGATATAGACTTTTAGATTGGAGGATGGCGAACTGTATTTGGAGGAATAAAGGAGCAATCGCGAGTTTATTTTATTACCAATAAAATCCGAACTATTGCGAACCTTGCCCGTTGCCCAATCAAGACGGGTATTACCTGCTAATTTATTTCTTTTTGGAATGGCCGATGCGATCAAAGTACCAGTTAAGGTACCCACTAATCCAAAAGCTACAGAAAGAGAGATGACCACATCATCCCCAGCTTGGGTACGAGTAGTTTTTGGAATTTTTGAAGTAAACCCCTCTTCGTCTTTCTCTAATAGGAAAAAGCCATTTGACATATTGATGTAGAGGTCTTCACCATCAGAGACGACAAAGGGCCTGGGGCGGACTTTCATATTACTATGCCATTTGATCCATGCAGTTGTGATGGTATCATTAAACAGCCCTCTTTCCAATTCAAATTGGATGCTGGTATCTGGCTGGTTATTGCGAAATTGTTCAAAATTGTAGTAAACGCCTTTGGGGTATTGGTTGG
>JBCBDH010000045.1:0-17543 GCA_038529855.1 Bacteroidota bacterium
ATTTGATTAAATACGATGTTTTGTGACAGCCAGTTTTTGCCCAATCATCCCCTGCGTTTTTCTCGCTCTACCTGGCTGAGCTTAGAGGTCTTCAATCTACTACAAGTAGCCAATGCCGCTTCTAATACCTGGATCAAGACCATTACCAATGTCCAATATGCCATTCCCAATTTCTTGACTTCCCGAAGAATTAATCTACGACTGAGAATGGATTTCTAGGTTCTTTATCACAAGTAGGGTTTTTATAAGCTGCACTCCTGATAAGCAAGGATATGGGCAAAAACTGGCTGTCACAAAACATCGTATTTAATCAAATATGATAAAATAGCTATTCCTAAATTTACGGTCCCTCATCCTCACGCCCCTGATCCTAGTTTCACATACTTTGAGAATTTCAAACTTATGAATGCCCAAGTTCGTCTACCCCGTTTTATCTACCTTTTCGCTATTCTTCTATTCGCTCAAACTGCTTTTGCTCAACATAGCCATGGACATCGTTGCGGCTTTGACCATATGCTGGAAAAACTAAAAGCCAAAGACGATAATTACCAACAATTTATCGATAACTACCTGAAAGAAGTACTACCCACCCTATCCAATCGAGCCACTCCACGAATGAATGCAACCATCAATGTCCCCATTGTTGTTCACCTCATTCACCCTGGAGATGCTGAAGGAACGGGCGCCAATCTCTCTACTGAAAGAATCCAAGCTCAAATAGACGTCCTCAATGAAGATTTTTCTGCCAACAACAGCAACTACGACAATACCCCTAGTCGTTGGGCCGCCAGTGTTGGCAATCCCAATGTCCAATTTTGCCTCGCTGCCATCGACCCTAACGGTAATCCCACAACGGGCATTACACGCAACCAAATGACCGTAACGGGTACAGATACCAACAATAGCAATATCGAATCCGAAATCAAACCCGCTATCAATTGGGACCCCAATCGCTATTACAATATTTATGTCCTGGCTATTCCAGGTACTACAGCAGGGGGTGGCGTCACAGGATATGCCTATTTACCCTACAGCGGAACCATTGGCAATGGAAGTACAGATGGCTCCGTGGTCGATTACCGTTGGTTTGGTGGGCCAGGATATGGTCAATCAGGCGATAAAACCCTGACCCATGAAACGGGACATTATCTGGGGCTTTTCCATCCTTTCAATGGCGAATCTTGCTCCAATGATGATGGAATTGACGATACGCCTAACATTAGTTCACCTACTTCAGATGCTGGTTTTTTTGGCTGTAATGGGGGATTCCCCACAGGGCCGCAGAGTTGTGGGAATGAGCATATGTACATTAATTATATGGATTACTCTGCCAGCAGTTGCTATACCTCTTTTACCAATGGCCAGATTAATGTGATGCGGGCAGTACTTGATGGGACCGCTGGTACTTTGGGTTTTGGTAGTCGAGCAACCTTGGCCAATAATGCAGTGACCGTTTGTACGCTATTTGGAAAGGATGCGGCCATCAGCTCCATTGTCCATCCTGCTCAACAATACTGCGCCACCAATTCAGAGGCCATCGACCCCATTGTCCAACTCACCAATTTTGGTACGGAAACGCTCACTTCTGTAAAAATCAACTATCAAGTAGATGGAGGGGCTGTAGTGAGCTATGATTGGACGGGGAGTCTCGAAGCAGGTGCATCGGCCAATGTTACCTTAACTGAATTTTTACCCGCGGCCTCTCCTTTCACCTTTGTCGCCTATACGGAATTGCCCAATGGCGGAACGGATGAACAGATTAGCAATGATAGTTCTGCTATTCAAGCAGCTTATGTGAGTCCTGCTCCAGCAAATTTGGCAGAAGCTTTCACCTCAACGGATTTTGATCCCAGTACGGAAGGTATCACAGTATTTAATGTAGACGATGATAGCTATAGTTGGGAGCATAATGTATTTCTATCCGCTTTTGGCCTGGGAATGGGTTCCGCAGAGTTTGATAATTACAGTGCCAATCAAGATATCATCAATACTCTGGATGCACTGCTAACGCCTGTTTATGACTTCACCTCGGTCAGCGGTGCCAGCCTGACCTTTGATGTTGCTTATGCGATGTATCAGGATGCCAGCTTTACTTTAAGTGATACCTTACTAATTATGGTTTCTACCGATTGTGGAGCCGTTTATGATCAGGTGGTTTTTCAGCAAGGAGGAAGTACCTTGGCGACTGCCTCGCCAACCAATTCCCGTTTTGCTCCAACTGCTAATGAGTGGCGATCCGTACAAGTTGATCTTAGTGATTATGATAATAGGTCAGATATTTCTATTGCCCTGGTCAATAAATCAGGATGGGGTAATATGCTATACCTGGATAATATTTCGCTATCCTTACCCTGTGTAATGTCGGTGAGTGATCAGGTAAATGCGGCCACTTGTGCTAATACTTGTGATGGTACCGCTACAGTTACAGCCACTGGTGGACTGGGAACCTATACCTATCAATGGAGTGCGGAGGCGGGTAGTGGTACGACGAATACCGCTGGTAATCTTTGCGCGGGTAGCTATAGTGTCACGGTAAGCGATGCAGGTGGATGTGTACAGGTGAAAACTGTTGAGGTTCAGGCGCCTGATCCAATTGTGATTAATATGGTGACCAATGACGAGTCGAGCATGGGCAGCAATGATGGAAGTATTACTGCTACCCCAATGGGTGGCACGGCTCCTTTTACCTATCTATGGGATAATGGGGCCAATACTGCAACAATAACTGGTTTAGCGCCAGGTATTTACACGGTAACCATTACAGATAGCCAAGCTTGCACAATGATTAATGAAGCCAGTGTTGCAGAAGGGGCGCCCGATTGCATTGGCTTTTCTACCCAACCTTCTGTCGTGACTCCAACGAGCTGTCACGACAGAAATGATGGGGCCATTACGGTATTTCCTATGGGAGGAATGGCACCCTACACTTTTGCCTGGAGCAATGGCGCCACGACGGCAACGATTGAAAATCTAGCTGCCGCTACTTATGCTTATACAATTACAGATGCCTTGGGCTGCCAAATTATCAATAATGAACAAGTAGAAAGTCCAGATCCTGTAGAAGTAGCGATCAATGCGACCAACGAGAGCGCTGCAGGAGCTAATGATGGTGTAGCTACGGCCAATGTCGCTGGTGGCACCGCTCCCTACACTTACCTTTGGCAAAATGGCGCTACAACATCCAGCATCAATAATCTATCTCCAGGAATCTATACCCTAACTGTCACAGATGTCAATCAATGTACCGCCATTCAAGAAGTAGAAATCAATGCTGGTGCAGTGGATTGTAATGGTTTTGGTGGAAATGTGAACTTCGAGCCCGTATCCTGTTTTGGATTTAGTGATGGCTGGGCAGTGGTTGTTCCATTTGGCGGCGTGACGCCCTATAGTTATGCATGGAGTAATAATACGACAAACGCTATTGTGGAGAGCTTGGAAGCAGGTATATATACCGTAGTTGTGACTGATCAATTTGGCTGCACTTATACGGAAGAAGTTGAAATCACCAGCCCTGAAGCTATTCAGATTCAGGTGAGTACGACAGCAGAGAGTACCAATGGCGCTGGGGATGCGAGTGCAAGCGCTACGGTCAATGGCGGTACCCCTCCTTACAACTATAATTGGGGCCCAGGACTTCCGAATACCGCAAGTATTGATAGCTTAAGTGCAGGCACCTATACTTTGCAAATAAGCGATGCCAATCAATGTATCGCTGAGCAAACAGTTGAAATTTTGGTCAGTATTGATTGTTCAAGTTTTGGGCTAGATATTGCTCCTACCAACACAAGCTGTAGTGGCATAGCAGATGGTACAGCTACCGCCTTTCCTTTTAATGGAGAAGGGCCCTACACTTTCTTGTGGAGTAATGGACAAACAGGTGCAACGGCTAGTTTCCTAGCGGAGGGTTTATATACCGTCTTAATCACAGATAGCCGAAATTGTGAGACAGAAGGTCAAATCTATATTGATAGTCCTGACCCACTTGGAGTAGAGGTCACGACGAATAATGCAAGTGATCCGCTAGCAGAAGACGGTTCGGCAAGTGCTACGCCAAATGGTGGCACCCCGCCTTATACCTATGTTTGGGATACAGGAGCAAATACCGCTACTGTTGATGGACTAGCCCCTGGAGCATATCAATTGGAAGTGATTGATATCAATGGTTGTATCACTACGGTTACCGTGTCTATAGGTGCAGAAGCAGTCGATTGCAGTAATTTATCTGTGGATCAATCTTCGGAAATGGTGACTTGTTTTGGAGCCAGCGACGGTACAGCCACCGTTTATCCCGCGGGGGGAATTGCCCCATATAGCTTTGCTTGGGACAATGGCCAAACTGGAGCCACTGCGGAACAGTTGAGTAGTGGTATCTACGTCGTGACGATCCTGGATGCCTTTGATTGCGAGTTTATTACAGAGGTAGAAGTGGCGAGTCCACCTGAATTAAACACGGAGATGAATGCAACCAATGAAAGCGTTGCGGGCATGGCAGATGGAACGGCGAGTGTCGCTGTAGAAGGGGGAACTTCTCCTTACACCTATACCTGGAATACAGGGGCTACCACTCAAATGATTACCAATCTTTCTCCAGGAGTCTATGAAGTCTTGGTGACTGATGCCAATGGCTGTACCAATATGGGGACGACCTCTGTGAGTGATGGATTAATAGATTGTACGGTTTTAGGTGTTGAAGTGGAAGTTCAGGATGGGCTTTGCGGAGGTTTAGGCATCGCCATTGCCTACCCTGTGAATGGCGTAGCTCCTTACAGCTACGAATGGAGTAATGGCCAATCAGGCCCACAAATCAATCAACTAATAGAAGGAACCTATTCGCTGACGCTCACGGATGCCAATGATTGCTCTGCGGTGTCAACGATTGAAGTTGATCTCTTCGATGGAATTGTCTTGGAGGCAGAAAAAGGAGATGTGACCTGTGCCAATGAGGCCAATGGCTTTATCGAGCTGACCATGATTTCGGGAAATCCTCCCTATCAAATCAGCTGGAATACGGGCGACACGGGGCCAATTCTCGAAGATTTAGAAGCAGGAACCTATACGGCCAATGTAACAGATGCCCTGGGTTGTGTGGAAGTCAGCAGCTTCCAAATTATTGCTCCACCAGCCCTTAATACCACTTTTGATACCCAATCACCTAGTGATTTTAATGCTGACGATGGGATGATCATTGCCAATGCTTTTGGTGGAACGACTCCATACGAATACCAATGGAGTAATGGAGGGAGTGGAGTAGTGAATGATGGCCTATCCATTGGTTGGTATACCCTTACCCTGACGGATGCAAATGATTGCCAAATGGTCGATTCCGTTTATTTGGATTTATCGCTTACTAGTGTCAATACGATTGAGTCCATCACACAATTCCAGTTGTTTCCCAATCCAACAGCTGATGCGATCCAGCTTTACATGCAGTTTGATCAGTCAGAAAATGTGGAGCTTAGTCTTTATAATGTAATTGGACAAAACATCTGGAAAAAGCAGCAGCAGGGTACGGAGTGGAATGAAACCTTGGACCTTAGCCAGGAAGCAGCAGGAACCTATTGGCTGCGCATTCGAACGGCTGAGGCGCAGATGTTGCGCAAAATTATCCGCATAGAGTAAATGATTAACTGATCTGCAGCGGAGCCTCAGCAGTACTGCAATTGACACCACAAAATAACTAGTGTTACTTTCTTATAGGGCTGGTATTCAATGATTTAATTCTTTAATTCATTGGAATACCAGCCTGTTTGTTTTTGGCGAATTAGCAAATTGCCCGTATTTTACCTCCATGAGCAGTGAAAAGTCTTTTTTTCGTTCCTTTGAAGGAATCATTTTGATAGGGGCTATAGGATTATTGGCCTATGTCTTATTGTCTGACGGAGGCTGTGGCATAGTAGAGCGGAGCGAGGAGGTTAAGATGATTGAGCGAGCGAGTGGGAGCGATTATGAACTGCCTCCAGATTATGTGGATCGAGACGAAGCCGAAAAGGAGGCGAGGGTAGAGGCCATGTTAGAGGAGTTTAATCGCGACATGGTTCGGCAGGAAAACTTTGAAAATAGACCCAGCAGTACCCAAAAATGGGGCCTATCCAAAGCGGAAAAAGATTATTACGCCCAGCTCAAAGATCGCTATGATTCAGATGATCAAATGCAAGAAGCCATCGACTGGATGAGCTTACTCAAAAGCAGTCATCAAACCTATAGCAAGGTGCGGTCGATCTTTCAAGAGGCGGCCCAGGCCTCTGGGATTCAACTTCGCGACGCTCAGGTCGACGAAGCCCTGGAAGAAGAAGCGGCTGCCCAACTAGCCTTTAGACGACTCTCTGATTGGTATCGAATTTCTGAGGAAGACATTCGCCAATTTGCTCAGGAGGGGGAAAAGTCTGTAGGCGATTGGGCTGATTTTATACGGGAGCAGCAACGTTAATTCGCCCAAAACGGGATTTTCTAAGCCTTTTTGCTAAATTGCGAGTTCAGCCCTAGTGTTGATCCCAATACATTCTTTATACCGATTCCGGGCATTCCACAACAGTAGCATTTTCCCTACACCTAGATTCCGGAGGCATCTGTGCTTATTACCGGTCATAAACGCGCCTTTGCCTATAAAAAGACAGATTTTTTCATACAGGGTATGAGGAAATCCAACTAATTTAGTCCACCTGTTTGTAATAAACAGCTAAATCCCGCATTTACAGCCGTCAATATATGGTTGTGAAATTAAATATAGAGTTCTAAATCACACTAAACAGCTAGACCGCTTTAGCTACTTTTAAAAACGCGAAAATTAAAAACAATGGCTTTGAACGAACACCACTATGTGCGCATCCTGTGCTGGAGTATCGCTCTTTTTTTCTCCCTCTCCCTGAATGCTCAGCATACGATGCCCGTCGCCGATGAAGCTTCTCCTGATGGATGCGCATTTGACGAAATTCAAGACCACATGAAAATCCTGGACCCCACCTATGCCAGGCAACTTCACACTTTAAAACACCACGCCATCCCCCAAATCCTCGCAAATGCGAAGGACAATGGGCGAGGTCCCAATACCTTTTTTATCCCCGTAGTCGTTCACGTTATTCACCAAGGCGAAAACATTGGCGAAGGTCAAAACATCAGCGAACAACAAATTAGAGAGCAAATCGAAACCCTAAACGAAGAGTTTAGTGCGACAAATGCAGACTTTGACGCCACCCCTGACCGCTGGAAAGATGCCGTTGGTAATCCCGATATCCAATTCTGCCTAGCAACCATCGATCCTGAAGGAAATCCCACCAATGGCATTACCCGCCATCAAATGGATGAGGTTTCCCGCGATAATATCGAAAACAATATCAAACCCGCTACCTATTGGAATACCAACCTCTACTACAATGTGTGGGTATTGGCCATTCCTGGTACAACCAATGGCGGTGGAGTAGCTGGTTATGCCTATTTTCCTACCAATGGAATCATTGGCTCTCCTCGTGATGGTACCGTTTGTGACTACCGTTGGTTCCGCGCTGGTTCTTCCGTATTGACTCACGAATTGGGGCATGGATTAGGCCTACCGCATACCTTTGATGGAAATAGCTGTTCAGAAGATGATGGCTTTGAAGATACCCCTAATCAAGGGGTAAATACCAATGACGCTGGTGTTAGTGTCAACTGTAACAATGGCTATCCTACTGGACCAAGTACCTGTGGCGTTGAACACATGTACATCAACTACATGGATTACTCTCCAGGTAGATGCAAGACTTCCTTTACCAAAGACCAAATCACTGTCATGCGAGCTGTTCTTGACGGAACGGCTGGTCAATATGGTTTTGGTAGTCGTCAGCAATTGACCCAAAACGTAGTTGCTGTTTGTTCTTTCTTTGAAAATGATGCTGCTGCCATTGAAATGACTGCTCCATCTGGAATCGTCTGTGCAGATGATCCCACGATCAATCCAGAACTGACGGTCACCAATTTTGGTTTCAACCCCATGACTTCCCTCACCATTCGCTACCGAGTAGATAACGGCCCAGAGGTGGAAACAGATTGGACGGGCTTGCTACAGCCTGGTGAAACTAGCCGTATTCCACTTACCCCATTAGCGACCCCTGTACCTGGTTCTTACCAACTCACCGTCTATACCACACTGCCCAATGGCGAAACTGACGAACAACTAACCAATGATACGACCATTATCACCTTCAATTCTGTAGAATCGGTCCCTTTCCTTACCATATCTGAGAACTTTGAGAGCGGCGTCTTTAATCCCACGCCTAGCGAAATGTTCATCATCAACCCAGACCTCGACTTTTTCCGCTGGGAGACAGTCGAATGGGAGGACAACTACTTTATGGGTACTAACTCTGTTCAGTTTAATAACTACCGAGCAGAAAATGAATCTACAGATCGAGACGGCCGAGTCGACTACCTAGCTACGAAAATATACGACTTTAGCAATCTGACTGAATTGCAATTGGTTTTTGATGTCGCCTATGCCCAATACGACGATGGCAATGAAGTGCGCAGCGATGAGCTGGCCATTATGGCTTCTACCGATTGTGGAGCTACTTTTTCTCAAGTGGCTTGGTCAAAAAGCGGCGCCACCCTCGCTACCGCTCCGCCTACCAGCAGAAAATTCATTCCAGATGATGCCAGTGAATGGCGCACGGAATTAGTCGACCTCAGCCAATATGCTGGCCAAAGCAGTATTTTGTTGGCTTTTGTCAATACTTCAGGATTAGGCAATGTCGTCTATTTGGATAATATCAATTTCACAGCGCTCAAATTAGATGTTGGAGTCACCCAAATCAACTATCCTGCAGGATTGACCTGTGTTGGCCCCGCTGGTATGGCACCAGAGATTCGAGTGACCAATTTTGGTATTGACCCTGTAAATTCTCTGACGCTTCGCTACGAAGTGGATGGAGGAGCATTTATAGAAGACAACTGGACGGGAACCTTAAATCCTGGTACTTCTGTAGATATCGTTCTAAGCGCTGTACCAAAACCCGCTCCTGGTGATCACGAAATTAGAGTCTATACCCTTTCCCCCAATGGCTCTCCAGATGAGCAGCAAGTAAATGATGTACAAGAGATTGGCTTTTTCACCATTGCTACAGAAACTTTCCAACCTATTGTCGAAGACTTTGAGTCTGTGCAGTTTGGACCAACGGCCTCTGGCCTGCGCGTGATTAATGTTGATGAAGACCGCTATACCTGGCGTCGTAGGGATGCGGTTTCTGCCTTTGGTATAGGTTTGGGATCAATGATATTGGATAATTATTTGGAAGCTGACCAGCCAGGTACAAGAGGTGGAGATATTGATTATTTGGCGACCAAAAACTTTGATTTCCAGAATATTACTGGTGCTCGAATGACCTTTGATCTTTCTTATGCTCAGTATACAGGTGCTACTGGAGTGCGAAGTGATACCCTTATGGTATTGGTTTCTACGGACTGTGGGGAGAATTTTGATCAGGTGGCTTATATGAAGACAGGAAATGACTTGCAAACAGCACCTGCCCCTACAAATGCACGATATGTACCTTTTCCATTTGCCAACTACTGGCGGACAGAAACAGTTGATCTGAGTGCTTACAACGGAGAACCCAATGTCATGATTGCCCTAGCCAATATCTCTAATATGGCTAATTCCATCTACATTGATAATATCAATATTACCGCAGATGACCAATGTTCTTTGGTGATCCAGGAAACGCATCAGGATGAGCAATGTCTCAATACTTGTAATGGCTCAATCAATATCAATGTATTGGAAGGGGTTGCTCCTTATACTTATCAATGGAATGATGCCGCTGATTTTCAAACCACCTCAAGTATTGATGGCTTATGTAGCGGTTTGTTTGAAGTGACCGTGACGGAAGCAGAGGGCTGTTCTCAAGTAACAGCGGTAAGACTTTTTGAAGGCTTGCAAGTAGAAGTGGAAGTCACTACGACACCTGCAGACTGTGGCCAAAGTAACGGAACGGCCAAGGCAACGGCCTCTGGAGGGATTGATATATTCGGTTATGTCTACGATTGGGACATCGATCCCCCCCAGTTTTTGGATACGGTTAGTAATCTAAGTCCTGGTACTTATATGGTCACGGTGTTTGATCTCAATGGTTGTTCTGCTGTGGGAACAGCAGTGATTGGAACAGTTGGAGGAGTAGACATAAGCACCTCTGCAACGGCAGCGACTTGTGGAAGTACCGCTGATGGTACAGCGACAGTGACGCTTGAAGGAGGTGCCAATCCAAATGATTTTACCATTGAGTGGAGTGATGACAATAGTCAGTCAGGAACGACTGCTACAGGGCTTGAGCCAGGTACTTATACCGTTTCTGTAACAGATGCACAGGGTTGTACGAGTACCTCAAGTGTAGAAGTGACTGGACCATCGGCCATTGCTCTGGGCATCAGTGGAGACAATCTC
The DNA here is from genome assembly GCA_038529855.1 of Bacteroidota bacterium. Lineage (GTDB taxonomy): Bacteria > Bacteroidota > Bacteroidia > Chitinophagales > Saprospiraceae > JBCBDH01. The sequence goes on from JBCBDH010000045.1 coordinate 10,412, forward strand.
GTCTGTGCAGGCGATGCGAATGCGAGCGCGACGGTTGTTCCATCAGGAGGTACGGTAGCTGGTGATTATAGCTATCAATGGGATGACGACGATTTGCAAACCACAGCGACGGCAGTCAATCTGCCTGAAGGCACCTATATCGTAGTCGTCACAGATGATAATGGCTGTACGGCCACGGAAAGCATAACCGTAACTGCGCCCGATCCTATTGAATTGGATGCCAATGGCGATAATGTTTCTTGTAATGGAGCAGCTAATGGTACGGCCACTGTTATTCCTTCTGGAGGTACCGTTCTAGGTGATTACAGCTATCAATGGGATGATGGGGATACACAAACAACGGCTACGGCCACTGGACTAGGTCCCAATATTTACACCGTAGTAGTAACAGATGACAATGGTTGCTCTGAAAGCATTGCCGTTTCCATCAACGAGCCAATTGCTATAACAGGTAATGCCAGCTCAACTGACCCCACCTGTGCTAATGAGCAGACGGGTACGGCCGTCGTTACCGTGCAAGGGGGGACCATAGCGGATGATTACTCCTACCAATGGGATGATATCAATATGCAAACAAGCGCAACAGCTACTGGCCTAGTTGCGGGTACCTACACGGTCATTGTAACAGATGATAATGGTTGTTCCATCACTAGAACCGTTCAACTTGATGATCCAGAAGCTATTGACTTAACATTGGATAAGACGGATGTGAGCTGTAATGGAGAAGCGAGTGGAACAGCTACCGTCTATGCTGTTGGTGGAACCGCTGTAAATGATTACACCTATGCATGGAGCGGCGGCAGCAATCCAACGGAAGCTACTGTCATTAACCTAGCGGTAGGCACCTACTTTGTCACGGTCACGGATGATAATGATTGCTCTGTTATCGAAAGTATTACGATTGAGGAGCCTACAGAATTGACGGCTTCTATCCTTACTTTAGAAAATCCTAATTGTAATGGTGAGATCGGCAGCGCCACGGCTGTTGGAGATGGTGGAACCGCACCTTATACTTACCTCTGGTCCAATGGCACCCCCAATGCGACCATCAATGAAGCAGCAGGTACTTATACTTGTGAAATAAGAGATGCTAATGGCTGTATAACAACGGTCGAGGCGATCATTGAAGAGCCCGAAATATTGGCAAGTGTAATCAATACCACGGATGAAACTGGGGTAGGCGCCAATGATGGAACCGCCTCTGCCGATCCATCTGGTGGAACGGCTCCTTTTACTTATGAGTGGAGTAATATGGCTTCTGGTCCTTCTGTAGACAATCTAGCACCTGGTGATTATGAGGTCACCATTACAGACCAAAATGGCTGTGAAATCATAGAAACCTTTACCATTAACGGCTTCAGCTGCGCAGGATATAGCCTCAATATTGATGGAACCAATATCCTTTGTAGAGGAGAGGCAAATGGTACCGCTACCGTAACTCCTGAAGGTGGCGAAGGGCCCTATACTTATAATTGGAGCGGTGGAACCAATCCAACAGCGTCAACAGTCATTGACCTGATCGCTCAAGAATATACCGTAACCGTAACGGATAATAGTGGTTGCTCCTTAGTGCAAAGTATCACGATTACTGAGCCAACGACAGGCATTGAATTGCTGGCCACCGCAGTGGATGAAAGTTTTGCAGGACTGGGAGATGGTTCCGCATCTGCAACTGCTACTGGTGGTACAGGTGACTTGTCCTATGAATGGTCAACAATGGAAACCACTCCCCTTATCAATAATTTGATGCCAGGCGACTATACGGTTGTGGTAACAGATGAAAATGGTTGTACAGTAAGCGAGACCGTAACAGTGGGCACAGGTGTTGATTGTTCTGCCTTAGCCTTGAATCTGACGTCTACCAATATCACTTGTTTTGGTTTTGACGACGGAATAGCTAGTGTAGACCCAATGGGTGGAGTTGGACCCTACACCATTATTTGGGATGGCGATATAGAAAGTAATAGTATTTCCAATTTAGCACCTGCTACCTATGGCGTTACCGTTACCGCTACTGATGGTTGTAGCCTGGAAGGCGAAGTGACCATTACCGAACCCAATGCGATTGAATTGCTTACCAGCAAAACGGATGAAACAGCGGCTGGTTTGAATGATGGAAGCGCCAGTGCATTGGCCTCTGGAGGTACAGGTGATTTATCTTATCGATGGAGTACAATGGAGACAACACCAACAATTAATGATTTGGCACCAGGCATCTATATGGTAACCGTGACTGATGAAAACGGCTGTTCTGTTGTAGATGAGGTAGAAATTGTTGCTGGTGATGTAGACTGTACAAGTCTATCTGGAACGATTAGCATCCAGCAAGGGATTAGTTGTGCTGGCGCTGCGGATGGCGTTCTGGTAGCAGATGGTTCTGGTGGTAATGGCAGCTTATCCTACGAGTGGAGTTCTGATGATATAGGCCCAATAGCCATGAGTTTATCAGCTGGTCAATATACTGTCACGATTACTGATGAATTGGGTTGTGAAACCATCATAAGTCAAGAATTAACTGAACCAGCAGCTTTGACAAGCATGACGATGGTCACTGCAGAAACTTCTGCTGGCTTATCAGATGGAACCGCCAGCGTCAATGTCTTTGGTGGTACACCAATTTATGAGTTTGAATGGAGCAATATGGCGATTACGCCAAGCATCACTGATTTGGCTCCTGCTATTTATACGGTTACAGTTACGGACGCTAATGGCTGTACGATTGTAGACGAGGTAGAGGTCTTAGCTGGCGATATTGATTGTACCAGTTTAGCGGTCGAATTTAGTACTCAGGATGCACTTTGTGAAGGATCAGCAGATGGAACGGCTACGGCTATCCCAAGCGGAGGCAATGGCGATAATTATACCTATCTATGGAGTAATGACCAAGAAACGGCCACTGCTACTGATCTGGCAGCTGGAGATCATCAGGTCACGGTCACGGATGAATTGGGCTGTGAAGTGATTGCCACAGTGAGCATTGGCGAACCTGATGCAGTGGATTTATTCCTTACCTCTACACCTGAATCTGCATTAGGACTAGAAGATGGAACCGCTACAGCTCTTGGTTCAGGCGGAACTGCACCTTACGAATATGAGTGGAGCAATATGGCAAGTGGATCAATGATTGGCGATTTAGCACCAGGCATCTATGAAGTTACGGTTACGGATGCCAATGGCTGTACCAATATTGATGAGATAGAGGTCTTCCCTGGCGATGCGGACTGTACAGGCTTAGAAGTAGAACTTAGTGGAACCAATATTAGCTGTTTTGGGGCAGGAGATGGAACGGCTACGGCTATTCCAAGTGGTGGCAATGGCGATAATTATACCTATCTATGGAGTGATGGTCAAGAAACCGCTATGGCCGTTGATCTCAATCCTATCGTTACCCATACCGTAACGGTTACGGATGAATTGGGTTGTGAAATCGTTGGGGAAATCACCCTTACCCAACCTGACCAATTAGATGTTGATGCGGATGCTACCGCAGAAACTGCTTTTGGTGCAGGAGATGGAACAGCTAGTGCGAGTGGTAATGGTGGAACAGCGCCATATACCTATGAATGGAGCAATATGGAAGTTGGCGAAACCATTACTGATTTGGACCCCAATACCTATACCGTTACCATTACAGATGCCAATGGTTGTACAGATACTGACGAGGTAATCGTCTTGGCTGGTGATATTGATTGTAGTGGATTGTCGCTGCAAGTGACAACACAAGATGCTAGTTGTTTTGGTGTGAATGATGGTACGGCTACTGCACTGGCTGAAGGTGGCAATGGGACAGATTACACTTATTTATGGAGCAATAGTCAGGAAACAGCTACTGCGACGGGGCTAAATCCTGGAACGCATTTCGTCGTTGTGACGGATGAATTAGGTTGTCAGGTGGAAGAAGAGATTACCATTGGTCAGCCCGATTTGCTCCAAGTAGATGCTACAGCTATGGCCGAGACGGCCTTTGGAGCCAATGATGGAACCGCTACTGGTATGCCTTCAGGCGGAACAGCTCCTTATACCTTTGAGTGGAGTAATATGGAGATGGGTGAGACCATTACGGACCTAGAACCTGGAATTTATACCGTGACCATCACGGATGTCAATGGCTGTACGGATGTCGATGAAGTAGAAGTACTGGCAGGCGATATTGACTGTACAGGTATAGGAGTAGAAATACTCAATACTAATGTTTCTTGTTTTGCTGCCCTTGACGGAACCGCTACCGCTATCCCAAGCGGTGGTAATAGCGATGATTATATCTACGAGTGGAGTAATGGGGATTCCACCGCAACAATTACGGGTCTTTCACCAAATACCTATTTCGTTATTGTAACGGATGAATTGGGTTGTGAGGCGATTGGCGAAGTAAGCATTTCCCAACCAGATGTATTGACTTCAGATGTCAATGCCACGCCAGAAACTTCTCTGGGATTAAATGATGGAACGGCTACTGCCAATGTGATGGGTGGAACGGCTCCTTATGATTACGAATGGAGCAATATGGAAACTGGAGCAAGCATCACGGATTTGATGCCAGGTATTTACAATGTGACCATCACAGATGCCAATGGTTGTTCGGTAGAGGATGAAGTTGAAGTTTCAGAAGGACAGGTGGATTGTAGCTCCCTCTCTGTAAGCATTGTCAGTACCAATGTCAGTTGTAATGGAGAGGCTACTGGAACGGCTACCGCAGAAGTCGTTGGTGGCAATGGGGATGATTACATCTATCGTTGGAGCGATGATCAAGTGACGCCAACGGCAGTTGGTCTAGTGGCAGGTATTTACTCTGTCGTTATTACGGATGAATTGGGTTGTCAGGTCATTGGGCAGGTAGAAATTACGCAGCCTAACGAAATTGAGCCTAATGTCGCTGTTACAGATGAAAGCAGCTTTGGCCTTAATGATGGAGCGGCAGCGAGTTCGCCCAATGGTGGCGTAGCACCTTATGAGTTTGAATGGAGTACAGGGGCTATGACTGCGGAGATCAACGATCAAATGCCAGGTATTTATTTCCTCACCATCACGGATGCCAATGGTTGTATCACGGTTGAGGAAGTGATCATAGGAGCTGGTCCAGTTGATTGTACGGGTTTTGACGTCGAGATTGATCAAACTGGTATTGCCTGCTTCGGCAATGCGGAAGGTAGCATCACCGCAATGGCTTCTGGCGGTACAGGCGATTACACCTACTCCTGGAGCAATGGTATGAATGGCCCTGTACTAAATAATCTATTGGCTGGCGAATATATCCTGACCGTAGTTGATGGGCTGGGCTGTGAAATTATTCAAGTAGTTGATCTATTATCGCCACAAGCCGCATTGGAATTAGAAACTACGCCAACTAACGAAACGACCTTTGGGGCGCAAGACGGAACCGCTTCTGCCGTAGCTAGTGGAGGTACACCACCATACACTTATGAGTGGAGCAATATGGAAACTGGTCCATTTATTAATAACCTGGCTCCTGGGCCCTATATCGTCACTGTAACGGATAATAATGGCTGTGAAACCATCCAAACTGTTATCATTGAACCTGGGGAGGTAGACTGCTCTAGCTTTGCTGCTGGCGTACAAACCTCAGACGCCACCTGTTTTGGTTTGGCTGATGGTAGCGCTCAGGCACAGGTCAATGGTGGTTTTGATCCTTATGAGTACAATTGGAGTAATGGCATGTCTGGACCAACCATTAGCGGTGTTCCTGCTGGTGACTATACCTTGATTGTTGTCGATGATAGAGGTTGTGTAGAAACCATAGAATTTACCATTGGTTCGCCATCTGCTTTTGTGCTAAATATGGTTGGAGTAGATGGAGATTGTGGAGATAATGCTAGTGCTTCAGCAAATATCAGTGGTGGAACAGCTCCTTACCAATATGCTTGGAGCAATGGGGCAACAGATCGGACGATTACAGATATTGATGCTGGAAATTACAGCGTAACGATTACCGATAATAATGGTTGTACGACCTCTGGTAATGTCAGTGTAACGATCAATACAGGTGGGGTAGATGTAGATGCTGTGGCTCAGAATGTGAGCTGTTTTGGTTCGTCAGATGGAGTAATTGATCTGGATGTATTGAATGGTACGCCTCCTTTTGAAATTGAGTGGAGCAATGGCGACACGACCGCTTCTATTGATAATCTAGAACCTGGCGCTTATACGGTCTTTATTACGGACGCAGACGGTTGTAGTTATCTGGCTACTTATCAAGTGAATTCGCCTGCTGAAATCAGCGTAGCCTTTGGCATCAATTATCCAACTTCTCCAACGGCTAATGACGGAGAAGCTATTGCCAATGTCAATGGAGGTACTTCGCCATACAGCTATCTATGGGACAATGGAACAACGGGAATTATCAACTCTGGACTGGGTATTGGTACCTATTTTGTGACCATCACAGATGCCAATAACTGTGTCAAAGTCGACTCCGTCTCCCTCGATCCATTGACTTCAGTATTTAGCCTCGAAACCCTCACTCGCTTTGAACTCTTCCCAAATCCTTCTACTGGTCAATTAAAATTAATGGCCGAATTTAACCGCACGGAAAATGTAGAAGTGACCGTTTATAATGTCATCGGTCGGGAAGTCTATCGCTTGGCAGATAGCGGACGTGAGCTTAATATTGACTTAAATTTGACTAGCCAACCTAGTGGTACTTACTTGGTAAGTCTCAGAACAAAAGATGGGCAAATCGTTCGAAAACTCTTGCTTATCGAGCCCTAGTAGGGCTGCGGATCATTTTCTGTATTCTTGCAGAAAATGATCCGCCTTTATCCTACCTTTGCGTTCTATGATTGCGATTGGTGATTTTGCAGAATTGGAAGTCGTCAAGAAAGTCGACTTTGGTATTTACCTCGATGGTGGACCATTGGGAGAAATCTTGTTGCCTCTAAAGGAAGTGCCTGAAGGGACAGAGCCTGGGCAAGACCTCAACGTTTTTCTCTATTGCGACTCAGAAGATCGAGTCATTGCGACCACCCAAAAACCTTATGCAAAGGCAGGCGATTTGGTTGGCCTCAAGGTGGTCGATACCACAGATTTTGGTGCATTTCTGGATTGGGGATTGCTCAAAGACCTCTTTGTTCCCTTTTGCATAGGCTTATGCTGTTCCGCAAAGGGAACAAAGAGG
>JBCBDH010000046.1:0-17497 GCA_038529855.1 Bacteroidota bacterium
TATTTTTAGTTTGTGGTAAAACCAAAAATACAAAAACTTGGCCTTCTCTTTTGTAGACTATTCATGCAACAACGCCTCCATTTCTAATAAAAAAATATGAAGCATTATTACAAACTTATCACTATCCTAATAGTCAGCTTTCTCCATAACGGATGTGAAGAAATACCAATAGGCAAAGCCAAAAAAAACGGCCTCTACGGCCCCGTTAAATCCTTCACCCAAGAGGTATACATGCCCATTTATAAAAATGGAAAACTAGAAAAATGGATCAAAGGAGAGCATAGCATAAAAGAAGGAAACTTTAGCAAAGTCTATGATGAAGCTGGAAATTTGACGGAATGGCATCTCTTTGACAATAAGGCAAAGCAAACTGATAGAACCATCTATTTTTATCATAAAGATAGTCTTCTACAAGAGGAGCATTATTGGTCTCCTCGTCAGCAATATGTATTGAAATACAAATACGATCAAAACAACCGTAAAAGTGAGGTGCTGAAATATGATAAGAATGATGAGCTCCTTAGTACCTATTTTTTTGAGTACGATGCGGATCAAAATAGGATCGCTGAATTTGAAGTCTCCAATCAAAAAGATACCATCGTTTTAAGAAGAATGGTATACGATAAGCATTCCCAACTAAAAAAAGAAACGGTTTTTAGGAAAGGGAATTTTCGTTCTGTGATTTTTCACTATACGCGAAATAACTTAGGTCAGGTCAGAGAAGAACATATCACCAATCTTCAAGGTCGAAGCCAAGCTAGAACCCAATACAAATATGACCAATATGGAAATGTAATTGAGGAATTGGTCTATGTAGCCCATTCCAATGGCTTCAGAAATACCAGAAGAATAAAAATGGAATATGAGTTTGACGAATTTGGAAATTGGATAAGCTGTAATGAGTATGATAAGGGGATTCCTATTAGTGATATTATTAGGAAAGTGGAATATTTTGAATGAGCAGCGCGACAAGCTCTGCATGAAATACCAAGAGCGGGTGGCCTGGCGAAATACTGTTTGACTGGAAGGAGTTTATTTCGCCAAGATTTTTAGCTTCCTTTTTATCGCCTGAAAAAGGAAGAAGGATGTTAAGCAAAAGCTTGATTGACAGGGGTTAATACTGGATGATAAGATTGGTCAAGGAGTTAGGACGTTTGAAAGCCTTTACGTATCGTTGGACTAGTCTGCTGCAGTGAGACGCTTTAGTGAACAAGTCAAAAATACGATAGGTTTTCCTGCAATCGAGCCATTGCGCAATTATCGGAATTTAAGCCCACCCGCAGATTGTCGGACTGACCCCGCTTTGGCGGGGAGTCAGTCCGACAGGGCAGCCCGCATCCAATTTAATTATACAGTAGTTAATTACTCTCCAAAAAAACATCCTTCTTCACAAACACCACATTACTAAAGTATCCCGCGGAAGGGATAATATCCTCCTGAAAAGTAATAGACTCTGGTAGTCCCATCGTGCGACTTGTTAGTTGCAGCTCAATGGGGCTGGGCGTATTTTGTACAATGCCGATTTGGAAACCATCCGTGGGTGGGGCCGTATAGTTTAGTTCTAGATCAAACTGGCCTTTTTGGGGTTTAAACTGGTCTTGGGTATAGCGGATGTCATCTATTATTAATTGGTCGATGCTGCGAATGTCTTTGAATTGGATATTTAAGCTTGTGGCGTCTTTTGCAGTGAGTAGCAGTTGGAGTTGTCTTTGTCCATTGACTAAGGTATCGCTGAGGATTTGATAATCTGGAGCTTTATATTCAAAAAGTGGCGCTTCCGCCTGTCGAAATGTAAACCAAAAACTACCCCTGGGGAAAAGCATGGGAAAGGGTTCGTCACTAGCTGTTTGGAGTAAAGGGCCAGTCACTTCGTTCTCCGCTTGGTCACTGGATAGCCAGTAGGCTTTTGAGGCATCCGTATCCAGAAAGTAAGAGAGATTGCTCTGCAAAGGCTGCTCCTTGCTAATACCAGAAGTTAAATGTCCACCAATTATTCCACCTAAAAACAGCAGGAGACCCAAGGAGACCAACCAAGGAAAGCGATCTGGGCGCAACCATTCAAGCAGTGGGATCAATAAAGCCAGCAACAAAAGCAAAACCAATACAGCACCCAGCGGGAAAACCAAGCTAAAAACAATATAAAAAGCATAAAGGCTAGGCACCCAAATCCCAATGGCCATCACCAAAGATAAAGCATAAACGGCTGCTGACCTTTCACTATAGCGCCGCTCATCAGTTTGGTATTGTAAAAACAGATATCCCAACAAGAAAAAGAGCAAAGGAATAGCCAGCAGATAGGTTGCAGAAAGCATATTGGTGAGCAGATAAGCCAATAAGAACAATTGGAGTAGAAGGGCACCAAGCACCAAAGCTTCCTCTGGCCATTTGCGTAAGAGCCATCGATAGGCCAAGGCAAATAGGGTGATGGTCCACCCACAAAGCCCTACCCAATAATACACTGTATTGTAAAAATTATAATTGTAGAAATGCTGATAATGGGGATAAGCTTTCTGAACCAAATAGCTAATTCCCCAAGCTGTACCCGCCGTCAAAAGTAAAACGAGTAAATAAGCGATCAGTGCAATCAGTACGCTCCCTATAGAAAACCGCTTTTCTCTAAGCCCCCGCACGAGTAAAAAAATGAAGAGTCCAAGGATAAGCACCACAAAACCATAATCCCAGTGATTGGGGTAAACGACGAGAAAGGCCCCCAAAGGATTGAAAAACGCGACATTAGGCGCCTTGGTCTCCATCAAATCCAATTGGCCAAAATGCTGTACCAGCGCCAGTAATTGCTCCCCGTGATGCTGCAAGCTGTTTTTATCCAAGCGCTCTGGGGTATCAGTCATACTGTGGTAATTGACATAGCCCTCGATGAAAGCGAAGTTGATCCCAGAATAGCCTTTATCTTTGAAAATGGTGAAGTCCGTGCTATTGGGCATCCGTTGATAGACCTCATAGGCCAAGGAATTGGCAATAGGGTGGGGGCTGGCTTCTGCAAAATGTCGCATTAACCAACCATTTTCTGAGCTGACTTCAAAAGCCATGCTTGGCCCTGAATTTCCCCGCGCCTCAAAATTTAGGATCAAACCCACCTGCCCAAGCTCAGGAAAGCGCTCCGCAAAGCCCGCCGCTCCCAAAAGTCCTCCCTCTTCCATATCGCTAAAAAGAAAAAGTACATCATTTTTTAGAGGGGGGCCTTCTTTTATGATCCGCATCGCTTCCAGCATGGCGGCTACTGCTGCTCCATCATCCGCTGCACCAGGCGTATTAGGCTGAGAATCGTAATGACTCATGACCAGAATACTTTTACTACTTGCTGTACCAGGGAGGCGGACCAATAGATTTTTCACAAAGGCAGCTGTGATAAAATTTGGCCTCACATTACCAGAGGAATAGTTCATCTCCTCCACTTCAAGTCCCATATCTCTACAGGTATTGATGAGGTATTGGCGAACAAATTCGTGGGCAGGGGTGCCGCTGCTGTGGGGGATCATGGCGATGGGGGATAAATGATCCATGGCGCGGGATGCGGAAAAAGCTTGAGGAGAGATATTTCGGCCTTGGGCGGGAGCGGGGCGATAGAGATAGAGGCTAAGCAGGGCATAGCCCAAAATAGCAGAGAACAAGGCGATGCCGGTCATGCGGCGAGTAGGAGACATAAGGAGCTGACTTTGGTGGATGGAAAGATAAACAATAATTTCAATGAGCAGACTGGCGAAACTGGAATTTGAACTTGCGCTACTTGCTTTTTTATCGCATATTACAGGCCAATTATATGTCTAGTTCACATCATCATGCTTCTTGTGATCACGACCATCATGGACATCATCATCATCACCATCACGGTCATCATCATCACCACCATCAATCCGAATCGGGATTGGGGATGGCCTTTGCGCTCAACCTGCTTTTCACTATTATAGAGATCATCGGTGGTTATTGGACCAATAGCGTAGCCATTCTTACAGATGCCCTACACGATTTTGGGGATAGCCTATCCCTTGGATTTGCCTGGTACTTACATCGAGTGGCTAAACGAAAAAGCGATCAGTATTTTAGTTATGGCTATCAGCGTTTTAATGTGTTGGGCGCTTTGATTACTGGATTGATCTTGTTGGCAGGGAGTGTCTTAATCATTATAAAGGCCGTTCCGCGACTGATTGACCCCCAAACGCCCCATGCAGAGGGGATGATGTTACTAGCAATATTGGGAGTGGTCTTTAATGGGGCGGCAGTGCTACGTTTGCAAGGCGACGAATCTATTAATACCAAGATGGTGGCACTGCATCTGATGGAGGACGTATTGGGATGGGCCGCAGTATTGGTGGGAAGCATCTTCATTTATTTTTTCAACTGGCCGATTATCGATCCCATTATGTCATTGGGGATTGCTGTTTATATTCTTTTTAATGCATATAAAGGGCTTAGATATAGTGTGAAGATCATTCTTCAGGCCGTTCCCTCTACTATTGATATTGAATCCATTCGAGAAGAAATATTGACCCATTTTCCTCAAATTCAAAAAGTCCAGGCCCTACATGTTTGGACGATGGATGGGCAGTATCATGTGATGACGCTGCATTTGGTCTTAGCAGAACCTGCGAACAAAGATTTTACCCAGCTATCCCAACTCAAACAAGCTCTGCGCGACCGATTTTTAGATACTAAGGTCAAGCATTTAACCATTGAGTTTGAATTGCCTGAAGAAGCTGGTATTTTAGTGGATGCTTAATATGATTTCCCCCCAATTCACTTTAGCCCTGAGTATTAGCCTTTTCTTTATTGGAATAACTGCTCAAGCCCAATCTCCCTATTTTTTTAATCCCAATGGCAAACGGTTTACACTTGGTACACAAACCGATCGAAGTGCCTCACTTAGCAAAACTACATCTACCTTAACGAACAGTTGTCCTTTGAGAAAAAGATTCCTTTTGGTAGTGGAAGCGATGAAGCCAGAGCGGTGGCCATTGCCGATTTTGATTCTGATGGTTATCTCGACATTGTAACCGCCAATATCAAGGGCATCAATTACATCTATTATGGCGATCAAGCGCTGACCTATCAGCGTGCGCAGGCCCTAGGGGATTTAAAGGAAAGAAGCTTTTCGGTTACGGCAGAAGACCTTGATCAGGATGGTCGGCCCGATATCGTATTTGGGAATTCTGGTGAGGTCAATAGCCTGTATTGGAATGAAAAAGAGGGCTTTAAGCGGGAAACGCTTAGCCAGCAGGAATGGCAAACCTATGATGTGACCTGCGTCGATACCAATGGCGATGGCTATCCCGAAATCCTGGAGGCCAATTCTGATGCATTTAATGTTTTTTATCGCAACCTTGTTCCTCGTAAAAAAGGACCAAAGAAATAGTCGCGCTAGCGGGGATGAAAGGATTGAAGAAGTGCTTCGCGATAGCTTTGGGCAATCGGAATCAGCTGTCCGTCAATGCAAAGCTGATTGCCTTCGATGTATTCAATGGCGGAGAGAGCGACAATGAAGGAGCGGTGGATACGCAGAAAGGAGCTTTTGGGGATTTGGGCTTCTAGATCGCTCAATTTGATTTTGGGAACGAGTAAGCCCTGGGAAGTAAATACTTTTACATAATCTCCATAAGCCTGTAAATACCTGATTTGCGCTATCGCTACCTGATGTAGTTTTTTATCTGCTTTGAGCAGTAAACTTATCGCTTGGCTTGCTCCACTTGTTGTCTGCTTTTCTCGAAAGGCCCGATTGCAAGCTTTCAAAAAACGCTCAAAAGAAAAGGGCTTGACCAAGTAATCAATAGCCGCTAATTCAAAACCCTCAACCGCGTACTCTGGATAAGCGGTCGTAAAGATAACCATAGGACGATAGGATAGGCTTTGAAGCAACTGGATACCTGATAAACCAGGCATATGGATGTCCAAAAAAATCAAATCTACCGCCTGCTTTTGCAAATAGGACATGGCCTCCATTGCATCTGAACAGGTGGCCAAGGCTTCTAAACCTGGTACTTTAGCTACATACTTTTCCAATAGTTTCCTTGAGTATGGCTCATCATCAATAATTAAGCAGGATAAATGATTCATAACTGTAGCTTGAGCTGCGTTTCAAAATAATCGGACTGGTCGTTTAGCAGGAGTTGATGGCGTTTAGGGTAGAGCAGGGCCAGCCGCTTTTTGATATTGGCCAATCCCACTCCTCCAGGGCCATCTGGCAACATCGCAGCAACTTGTCCTTTGTTATTTTTTACCTGAAAAAGGAGTTCATGCCCTTCAATTTTGAGACAAATGTGAACAAAGGGAGCCTCACTCTTTGCCTTCAAGCCATGTTTAAAGGCATTTTCAACAAAAGGGATAAACAGTAATGGCGCAATTTGAATGGATGTATCCGCTCCTTCTATCTCAAATTGAATCGAAACCGACTGATCGCTCCTCAGACTTTGCAAGTCGATATAGTCCTGAATAAACTGAATCTCCTTTTCCAAAGGCAATTGGGCTTTATTGGATTCGTGCAAAACATAACGCATCACCTGCGCCAGTTGTAAAATCGCTTGTGGACTGCGCTCCTGCTCCTCCATCGCTAGATAGTAAATGCTGTTCAAGCTGTTAAACAAAAAATGGGGATTGAGCTGTGCCTTGAGCGCTTGTAATTCCGCCTGTATTTTTTCACTGCGCAATTGCTGAATTTGTCGTTCGGCTTCAATCAAGGTAAAGCGAGAACGCGATAAATGCAAAAGCGTACTAATTCCCAAATAAGCCATCGCAAATAAACACAACTCAATAAAATGGTAATAATTGATAAAAAAATACTGAGGCAATAAAATATCGCTTAAAGTACCAAAGGTCCATTGATTCAATACGACCGTAAGCAGTAGGCAGCAAGCAAAAGCAGGAAGGTAAACCCAACTCAAATGAGGCAATAAAAGCCTGGGAATCAGAACCAAACGATTCAAATACACCCCGACAACTAGGCTAAAGTGGAATAGCAAAGTGTACAAATAATCAATCTTGTACCACTGCTCCTCATAGGCAAATAAATGGAGCAGGAGGTAATAGGATAGCCACCAAAAGGCCAAATGCCGCAGCAATCGATAGCCCATTTGATTCGAAACTATTACCTCCTTTAGTATCATCTTTTACTCCGTTATATTTTTCTTTTCAAATCTATGATGTCCGCATAAGCATCTTCCTCTTCCGCATATTTCAAAAAGAATTGCTGAAGGTCTTCTGTAGGTGCCGTCAATAAAATATGATCCCCCGTCTGCTCATGCTTAATTCGCACCTGCCGATTCTTAAACAATTCCTCCAACCACTCCACATCAAATAGATAAAGCTTTAGTCGTTTATCACTAAGCTCCACTCTGGCGAAGATATGCACGGGAAACAAGCTCATATCCAATAAACTGTTCTTTCGATGATTCTGATCGCTATGCGGATAGTAGTCGATAAACAAATGCTCACCCAACTGCACCAAGCGCGTTTGAAAATAGGCTTTTTGACCATTTTCTTCATAGGTAAGATGGTAGGTATTCTCCCCTTCCTTTTTAAAATTCCAGTATTTCCCTACCTCTGTCTGCACGGCTAAGGTATCATTAGGCAACCAATCTCCAACCAATCGGGCGTCGATGACTATGTCTTTTTCGGTGTAAAGGGGGTGTACTGAGGGAATGCAGCCTTCTAAAAAGGCAAAGACCAATAGGCCCAATATCAATAGTTTTTTCATCATCATGGTTTAATACCTTGTGGGAGTGAGAACGATTGTTGTCTGTAAGAAACAAAATTGGCAGTTTCACAGCGTCAGTGGTCTCACAGCCCAGCGGTCTCTCCACAAGGTATAGTTAAAAAATAAACCCGGGATGTATCGATGATAAAGGTAAAGGCGTATGGATCGCTTTACAAAAAAAGTCGTTGAAACGGGGGAAAATGAAGTTGAATACTGTGTGACCCTTCCCGCGACTGTCGGACTGACCCCGCTTTGGCGGGGAGTCAGTCCGACAGAGCAGCCCTCGCTAAGTGAATAGAAAAGGTCCATGTAAGTATAGGGCATTATAAAACTCGCTGGTCAACAAGCTCAACTGTAGCTTAAAGGGCTACTCCTGAGGTAAACCCTCTCCTGAGGGCGGGCGGCCTGGCGAAATACTGTCTGAGCAGAGCGAGTTTATTTCGCCAAGATTTTTGCTTCATTTTTATCGACTGAAAAATGAAGACGCATGATCAAGAAACGCTAGGATATCAAGGATAGCCCAAAAATAATAAAGCCTACCCATAACTGTCAGACGGATAGGAAGACAGCATCTACTGTCTGACTAATCCTGCTAAAATTGACACTATGTCCACCTGCAATTACCCCTTCCCGCAACTGTTGGACTGACCCCGCTTTAGCGGGGAGTCAGTCCGACAGGGCAGCCCACCAATTTTTAGTTCTTTGAAGGGATTAATGATATGGGGGAATTAACCAGGTAAGATTTTCCGCTTTTGCATTTGAAATTCCTGATCCGTTAGAATGCCTTTATCGCGCAGCTCTCCCAATTGGGCTATTTGCTTCAATAATTGACTTTCAGAAGCGGGTTGCTGCGCTTCGCTTTGGCGAGACAAAACAGGTAGGATTTCTTCCTGTGGGCTTGATTGATATTGATTGCGAACAAAGGCATCAAAAGCGGGTTGGGTACGCAAATAGGCCAGACCGCCGTGATTATGGATTTTTTCATAATCGGTAAAACCAAGCTCAACGGCGCGGTCGAGGTGATAAAGAGCCTCATCGGTATCTTCTAGGTTGGAATAACAACAAGCGAGGTAGAAATGTAATTGCTTATCGTGGGGGTAGAGGTGTAGGGATTCCTGAAAATCTTCGATGGCACCTTCGAAGTCAAAGGCCGTATATTTTTCCAGGCCACTTTCCTTCCAGGGGCGTTGTTCGCGGGCAGTGGCGCGATTGGGATAGCTATTGCTGCGTTTTCTGGAAGGGGTATATTGTTTAACATATGCTCTTGTCGCAACTTGATTGTAGCGAAGATCAAATTCTTCTTTGGGCATGACAAGAAATAGGATAGCATCCACAAGAGCAATGATAGAAAGTATAGCGATAAAGGGCATATCGGACTCTATCGTTGCGATAAAAGCGAGAAAGAAACCCGCCATCATGACGATGCCTCTAAATCGTTGGCCCAAGTAAAAGCGATGAGCACCAAACATACCAACAAAGAAAGCTAAGAAACCAGCGACATTTTTATTTTTCATATTCCAGAATAGCGGATGTTTTAGAGAATAGATCATGGAAATAAAAAGGGACATAACCTTGCTAATGATCTAATTTTACAATCAACAAAATAGAACAATTCAGAAAAACACCCTCTTTTTATAGATTAATGGAGGGTTTTGATAGATGGTCGAAGGATAAGAGAGGACCTATAATAACAAGAACAGACTTTCTAGTATGGCCAGGCTTAATTCAACGATAATGGTACCATCATTGCCAGCATCTTGACGCCTGACATAGAATTTATTGGCCTTATTGACAGGTAATTTTTTGAATTCCTTAAATTCTGATCGCTTCATCTTTCGGATATGGCTTACCCAAAAGCCATGATCAACTGTTTTTTTGTTGGTGAGTTGTGGATCAAAGGAATAAGTGAGAACATTGCTAAATTTAATCGGGCTATTCAACTGCTGGAATTTCTGAAAGCGTTTGTTGTTTTTAATACGCATCCAGCTAAAAGTGACGGGAAAGCCATTGACTTGCTTGCCTGATTTGGGTGGAATATCCAGAATGACACCCGTCGCCATATTTCCCAACTCTGCATTATTATAGCTAAAGCTATCGCCATTCATGATAAACTGGCTATCATCTAATGAAAGGTATACATGCTGGTCGGTCCGATTATGGACTTTAAAGATCATAAAGCCCCCTTCCTCCCACAAATCGTAGTAGACCTCCAAGTCCTTGTCCTCATATACATAAACATCGTCTTTATAACTGGTGACGTCGCGCGAGTCAGTCTTAAATACTTGGTATTGGGCACAGGAGCTAAAGGTGAGAAGTGCCAATAAGAGACCAAAAAACGGAAAAAAAGAATTAGTTTTCATCCTAGTCATTTTCAGGCTTAAGAGATCAGATACTTCGGTGAAATTCCATCCCCTATCTAATATCAAAACAACGGAAAGTAAATTTCGTTTTGTTTAGCGTTTGTTTGGAAATCAGTCATTGGCCTACAAACGCTTAATCTTTCGTTAAAGTACCCTCAGACATGGCTTGGAGTTGGTTCTTGATTGCATTTAATCGATTATTAATGTTTTGTTGTTGGCCTTGCAAATTGGCAATTTGTTTTTCCTCCTGCTGCAGCATGTCATCAAAATTATCGAAATTATCGTCGATGCGTATTTTGATGTGTTGGATGTAGGTTTTTAACTTATTAGATACCTCTTCCTCCATCTGCAAACGTCCCTTGGCAATTTCTGCTTGATAGCCATTGATGATTTTTCGCTTTTGTAAACCCACCGAAACACCAGCAAAGAGCAAACCCACCGTTGTCAGTATACCTCCAGTAATATCAAACACCGCTCCATTGGCCACTGCTGTAAGGATAACGCCTACTACGGCCAAACCGCTTCCCGTCGCTAGATTTGGCGATAGCGCATTTTTATCTGGAAAGAGTTCATCATCCGTAAAGCTTTCATTTTTCTTCATAAAACGAGCAAAAGTCGCTTGTAAATCCTGTAAGACACTGGCTCTTTTCTCTGCAATATCACTAAAGATATCGTGGTTGTTTTTAAGAATAGTCGAGCTGTTTTCTATCTTGAGGTGAATGATTTTGGCCATTTGCTGAATGCTGTCGGCAATATCGACAACCCCATCGTCTAATTTGGCTTTTAGCTCCGTATTGAGTTGTTCTTCTAAACCAGTTGCCAAACCATTTAACCACTCTTTAGCCGATTTTTGTCGATTAAACAAAGCGCTAAAAGAGCGACGCATCAAGGTAAAAAAGGACAATCCATCGCTCAACTCATCCTCTGTTTTACCACTAATTCGATCATAGGCTGCCAATAGATTTTCGACTAGTACATCCACTTGTTTTCTGGATTTTTGCTCCTGTTCGTCAAGGGTATTGCGAATATCATGACGGAATTCGATATCTGCCTCCCATTGTTCCCTTCTGACCAAGAGTCCCTTGAAAATGCGTTCGTTGATATTGGAAGAGGTCTCCAGGTTATTGTGAAGTTTGAGCAAAGGTGCTTTTCCGCCCGTGATGTTTTGGCGGATGTATTCCCGTATGGCTTTAAAACCACTTTGTTCTTTGAGGCCATCCAGCTCCTCTTTGGCTGATACGGCATAAACCAAGGGCTCATTAATCCCTTTTTTAAGGGCATGATCTCTTACTCCTTGCTCATTAATCGCCAAGTCCTCTGGACTCATCAAATCCTTTTGCTGCAAGACAAAGATGATCTTTCTTCGCCAGTCTTCATGGATAAAGTCAAAAAAGGCCCAGGCTGATTGGCGATAGGGGTTTTTGGCTTCAAAGACAAAGACAATCAGATCGGAAGCGGGGATAAAACTTTCCGTGATTTCCTGATGATGTTCGACAATGGTATTCGTTCCTGGCGTATCGACAATGGCGATTTCTTTGAGGATGTCGACGGGTTGAAAAATCTGTTTGAGATAAGGATTGATTTCCGTAGTGGATTCCTGGTCCCCATAGATGATTTGCTGAATGGTGTCAGTCATAGGGGAGGGGGCCACTTTGCAGATTTCCTTACCCGTATCGAGCAGGGCATTGATAAAACTGCTTTTTCCAGCTTTGACTTCTCCGACAATGACAAACATAAAAGGCTCGTGGAGGCGATTGCGCAAATCGCTCACGGTTTTGGCCAGTTCGGCATGTCCGATCTCATTAGTCAGCTCGTGTAGTTCCAGTACGATTTGATCGACTTGGGCGCGAAAGCTGATGAGTTGTTGATTGAGAATATTATTGCTCATATGTTTGGATAATCGATGCTTCCAATATAGAATAGGACTGTGGACCAGCGCAAAATAACAAATCCAAGGCACTCAGGTTGGGAATGAAACCGCTTTTTTCTGTAAAGACCTGTGGATAGGGGCTGGGCTGAAAGTAAGAGTCAGGGCCTTGATTTCTTTTAGTGGGGCCAATGGTATTGCGAAAATCGAGACATTCCTGGGGATTGATTTGACGGTGGAAAGCTTCACTTAGCTGCAGCTTATTGGGCAAACCAAGGAGGGGTACAAGGGTTTGGAGCAAGGTCCAATTCCAATCGAATAAAAATGTAAAGGTTTTTTCAAAGAGCGGGGCCAATTCATGGGCATAGTGTTCAAAATAGGGCGATTTGCCATAAGCGGAGCGAATGGCTCTCCAATGCTTTTTGGCCCAGGCATCGCGATGGGCAATGCGGACTTCCCGAATGGGCTGTTGTTCATTTTTTCCACTCTGTAGCGGTATAGACAAACGCAAGGGGCCATTAGCGCCAGCGATTTGGCAGCGATTGCGGTAGCTCCCTTTGGTGTAATTTTCATGAGCTTCCACAAGGATTTGCTCATGCAGGAGCCATTTGCTGAGGTATTGGACACAGGGCAGATAATGGAGTTCGATCAATAGTTTGGGCGCCATTTTTACGGGTCGATTTATCTTTTGCAAAGAAACAGTTATTTTGTGAAATAGGGCTTCATGTATTAGGCGATTTTCTTATGGTATCAATTTTGTAAATAGCTAGACATACCCTTCTAAATCAGCTCTCCCCGCTGAGTTTTCATCCCCTTACTTGAATAAAGTACCACTTGTTTACCCCTTTTATTGGCAAGTTGTCCTTGCTTATTTTTTCCCCTTTGCGCCAATTAATTTGGAAAGAGCTTACGACCCAGTTTATCTGGAAAGTATGACACATAAACATGACCATTAACCATTTTTTTATTCATTAATCCCGAAAAATGGTACCGCTGGGTCTTTTATTCAGCGGTATTCTTCTACGACGCTATGACATTCAAGAGAATGCCCTTGCCCGCTCGGGTGGGGGTTGTAACGCGATTGTAATAGGATTCAATTTGGAGAAGACTGTACCCATCAGGTATGGTCTTTCTTTGTTTATGAAAATGCCTACACATCCTACTCAAATTTTTCTTTCTTTGTAAGGTGAATCACTATTTGGAAAAACGCGCCCTTTATTCGCCTTTAATTCAAAAGCCACCTGATAGTCGTTTGGCTTTGGTCGTCGTCATTCCCGCTTTTGATGAACCCCATTTGCAAAAGAGTTTAGAAGCCTTACTTCGCTGCGATTTACCAGAGGGAGTGGCGGTAGAAATCATTGTTGTGATTAATGATGCCCAATCCAGCCCAATTGACCTCAAAGATCGACAGCAGCAGCAGCAAATGGTCCTAAGCCATTGGGCAGAAAGCATCAATGTTGCAAAACGCCAGTTTTTTCTTCTTCACCTTTCCAATCTGGCTGATAAACAGGCGGGGGTAGGGCTGGCTCGAAAAATTGGGATGGATGAGGCAGTTCGCAGATTGGAAGCTGTTGAAAATCCTGAGGGGGTCATCGCCTGCTTTGATGCGGATACGAATTGCGACCCCAATTATTTGCAAGAAGTCCATCGACTATTTAGTACTCATCTTAAGGCACAAGCTTGTAGCATCTACTACGAACATCCCCTAAGCGGCACCGATTATCCCCCAGCAATCTACGAAGCCATCACTGCCTATGAATTGCACCTCCGCTATTTCCTACAGGCCAAACGACTAGCGGGCTTCCCCTATGCCTATGAAACCATTGGCTCCGCCATGGCTGTCCGCTGTAAAGCCTATCAACAACAAGGTGGTATGAATCGCCGAAAAGCTGGTGAAGACTTCTACTTCCTCAATAAATTCACCCAACTTGGCCATTTCCACGAATTAACCACCACTCGAATCCTTCCATCTCCTCGCTCCTCCCATCGCGTCCCCTTTGGCACTGGTCGCGCCATTGGCGCTATCCTCTCTGGCACCCAATGGACCACCTACGCCCTACAAAGCTTCCTCGACCTCCAGACCTTTTTTCAACAAATCCCCTCCCTCTACGATCTATCTCCTGATCACCTCAATACTTGGATCAAGACCTTACCCCAAGCCATCGCCACCTTCCTCCAATCCCTCCCTTTTGAGGAAAAATGTGCTGAAATCCGTCAAAATACCAGCAGCTCCGCGCGATTTGAGCAGCGCTTTTATCGCTGGTTTGATGCTTTTATGCTGATGAAGTACGTCCACTTCGCTAGAGATCATTTTTATCCAGATGTGGCTTGTCGAGTGGCAGCTATTGAGCTATTGGAAAGAGCTTATGGCGTTAGGCTACCCAAGGCTGATGAGAAGGAGCTTTTGTTGCAATTTCGAGAATTGGATCGCAGAAAAACATAAAAAATATCTATGCGGGCTGCCCTGTCGGACTAACTCCCCACTAGAGTGCAACGACGGTGGGGTCAGTCCGACAGTATCGGGAAGCCATCCCAACACTTTGCTTAAATCATCTGATTATTTATCCCAAAATGGCGATGTTATGCTTTGCTCACCAAAGTGCTAGCCACGGTGGGGTCAGTCCACCAATGAGCACAGCCTCTATTTCTATAATTTTCGAGACAACAACTTCTTTTTTTCGAGACAACAATTTATGAGTCAGCGCGCGATTGTCGGACTGACCCCGCTTTGGCGGGAAGTCAGTCCGACAGGGCGACCCGCATTAAATAATATAGATTACCTGAAACTCGTAAAGGAGAGCGGAATAATTCTATTACTTATTATTTTAAGACGATAGCTTAGAAGGCTATTTTTATCCATAAATTCTTGTATACTTCGTTACCACAAAGGTGTACTCGGTTTCATCTCCTCTATAAATAGTACCGCATCAAAATGTTGACTCCATCTTGAAAGGCATCTTACATTGGTGTAGAATAATTGTGATTCGTATTCCTCCAATTCCAATGTTGCTTCCATTAATTTTAGGTCAACAAAAGCAAATTCCAGGGTTTTTAACCTTTCTTCCAATGACTCATTTTTAGGTGGATCCATCTTTATGGTTTTTCGTTTTTTTAGGAAGTTTAAGGTGCTTCCTCGTCTTGCAGAGAGTGCGATGGAGTAAGTCTCTTCTGGAAAGGCATTAAAAATATGATCCCCTAATTTTTTGAGCCCGATAAGGTCGCGATCACTATCCTTGCCTTTTAGCAGATAGTCGTTTCGAATGATATGTGCATTGGCTGCCCAAACGATTATTTTTTCGTTGGGGTATTTTTCTAACCAGTACTTTAGGTTATTAAACATCTGCTGATCTCTTCGCTCAAAGGAACCTGCTCGTTTTTCCCATTTTATTTTTGCAAAGGTGGCTACATTCTCAAAGTACAATTCCCATAAGGCCCTTTCTTCTTCCTTGACTTGTGTTAGGATTTTCTTTTTGTAGTAATCAAGATGTGCAAAGAAGGTGGACTCCTTGATTTGATGTTCCTTTTTCTTTGGATAGCTTAGCCACTTACTCATGATGCTTAATTCGTAGGTGAATTCCTGAAATCTTTTTTCTTCCACTTCCAGTTTTGTCAATTGACTTTTAAGTAAATCAATAAAGCTTTTTTCGTTGTGGGTTCCAGAAAATTGAGGGTCGATGCCGCTGATTTTTAGTGGTTTTCCTTCTGTATATGCCGTGTCGATGTATTGAAAAAGAGCTTGTGTTTCTTCGACTTGGCTCCAAATGTAATAAAGGTGCTTGGGGGCTAGTTGTACTGCACTTTTCCCTTGTTCTACTGCATTCCATAAGGCATCACAATTAATGATTCCCGCTTCAAAAACCAAATGCTTAAATCCATGCTTTTTGTGTAGGTATTGGATCATTGCCGTTTTTAGTTCAAAAGAACTGCCGTCTCCATGATCTAATTCACCCAATAATAGGATTCGCTTATCCTTGATGAGGCGATCTACAAAATCGGGATTTGAAAATAAGGTATCACTATCGAGCTTTAGTATTGGTGTAGCGAATGGCTTAAAATCAAGCTGCTGGGCGATTGATTGAATGGACCAAAATAACAATAGGATTAAGGTGGTGTTTTTCATTTTTTATGATTGGTAGGAATGACAACGACCTGCTGTTTATTAAAACAACAGGTCGCCAGTATTATTTTTTCTTAAAAGCTAATTGATACTTTAGAATAGAAGATAATTTACAAAGGCTTACCCGCAACTGTCGGAGTGACCCCGCCAAAGTTGCACTTTGGCAGGGAGTCACTCCGACAGGGCAGCCCTATCCTAATAATGTAAACCTCCATTAATCCATCGCCATCACTCGAACATAATCCAACATTGCCGTATTCACTTCCACATTCATATTATTATTCCAATCTTCAAAATGGATTTTCAGGTCATTTTTTCCAGTTCCTAGTTGAACTTCAATCACATTGGAGTAGCCCCAATCCGACCATTCATCTTGTCCGCGTTGAGGGAGCACCAAAACACCTT
Organism: Bacteroidota bacterium; assembly: GCA_038529855.1. Lineage (GTDB taxonomy): Bacteria > Bacteroidota > Bacteroidia > Chitinophagales > Saprospiraceae > JBCBDH01. The sequence goes on from JBCBDH010000046.1 coordinate 16,452, forward strand.
GGTATTGATCATTGACCGTCAAACTGCGGATGGCGCATTTATTATTGGTATTCCAGCGACCACTTCCATTGGCGTATTTGAAATCCAAAAGATAGCTCCCCGCATTTTCTACGAATAGTGGGATTTCGATTGTTCTATTTTGATCAAGGGTCAATTCCACAAAGCCTTGACCAGAGAAATTGGTGTAAGGCCGTTTGGAGCTAGGCGCATAATCTTCAACTTCGACAATTTGCGGAGGCTTGGCAAAAATCACAGGCGCACTAGCAAATCCTTCGTAGCCCTTTTCATCAATGGCACTGACCATGTAGGAGCCAAAGCCCGCTTCTGGAATTGGCAATTGGGTTTCTGTACTTGTTTGGAGCAGTTGGCCATTTTTGTAGATCTTATAGGAGACAGCCTCTTCTACTTTGGCCCATTTCAATAGTGTATCCTCTTTTTCAGCCAGAACCGTGGGAGGGCTAAAGTGATTGTCCACCAAATTGATGCGATTGTGTGGAAAGGCATTATTGGCCAGTTCGATGACGATCTCATAATTTCCTTGGGCATCCTTGGGGATAAAGGCTTTTTCCACTGCCTCGCCATTGATGCTTACGGTTTTAATTTGATTGCCATGTCCTTTTACTTGAATGGATAAAAGGGCTTCCCTGTAGCGGAAATTAGACAGGGTCTTTTCACCACCATACACTTTGGGTACAACGGGATGAAAATGCAAGCCATCCGTTTGAAAATCCATACCCATAAAGACGCGATGTACCATAGCCAGATTGCCTGCCATACTCCACAGCATTCTATGAGAATTGATTTCAGTGCCAAGGAAATCTCCTGTTTCCGCAACCATATTTTCATAATTGGTCAGAAATAAAGCAGCAGCGCGATACACGCTGGCCAGACCGTGATTCAATACCGCCTCATTACCAGTTCTGGCTGCCGCCCAATTCCAATAGGATTGGACGAAGGGCCAAATGCCATTATTGTGGTAGGGAGGAATCCCTGGGATTTGAGGATAGAGACAAGTGGCGCCGTATTCCGTTAGTGGAGATTGGGAA
>JBCBDH010000047.1:0-17480 GCA_038529855.1 Bacteroidota bacterium
ATTGCATCCGCATCATCCGAAAACTAGCGGTCAAGCTCTCTGCCCAGGAAAAAAAGGCCCATGTCAAAAACTGGCTCCTTCAGACCATTGCCGAAGAGCCACATCTAATGGCTAAAAACTGGCTGATGGAAAAAGCAGAACAACTTTAAAACGGATTTGCCTAGCCCTTGCTGGCTATGACTTGGCAGTTGGTTTTGATTGGTGGGAATACAGCGGATTAGAACTAGGAGCAGGTGGCTTTGAACAAGACTCAAAACCACCTACGCCTAATCGTGGAGGACTAACCTTCTACTACGTCCTCAACAATGATAATATCGGCACCGCCTTTGATTTGAGAGAGCTGATCAGCAGTGATGATATGGCCCTGAAACTGGGCAAAGAAATTAGTGTTCAAGTTGTTGTAAGTAACGCTCTTTTTGCTTGACTTTTTCATTATATGTGGTTTTTAAGACCGATTTGGCGGTCTAAGGGTTAAAAAATCATAGAAAAGGGCATAGCAAAACCCAACTGCACATTGTTTGATTATGGCAGTAGTAATAGCTCAAGCTATCCACAAACAGTCCATTGTCTGTAGTAAATGAGGCCAGTTTATTAGCCTGACCGGATTTAGGGACACCATGGGTCTGTTAAAAACCAGGGTAAATCCCTCATTTTTAAAAACTTATTAGCGATGTATTCAAAACATCAGGACTGGGCGTACCATACCTAGGCTCCTACCATTCAATTGAGATGGCAGACAGCGATTTAGCATAGCCCGAATCCTAACTAATAGAATACATTCGTACTTGCTACCAAGCAGTACAATGGCATTATTTTATCCCGTCACTTAAATTTGATGATTTGCACTCCACAGGTTCTTGTGGTATTCCACTCTCTAATTGGTCAGTCTGGAATCTTAACCAAAGTATACATTCACTTTTTTCCCTCAAAAAAGGAGGAAATTGGCTAGTATCAATATGAATGTATATTATCTCCTACACAACTAATGATCGAAAAGGAGCGGATGTGACCATTAGCGCCTATTTTTTTTCAAAATTTTAACCAGCGGATGCTTTTTTGGGCTAATCGCATGGTTTTGAGTTCTTTTCGCAGCTTTACATCTTGCATCAATTTCTTTTGAAATCGTATTTTCTCCTTATCGGAAAGCTGATTGAGCAAATACCGTCTCATTTCTTTTTGTAGCTCTTTCTGGTATTGGTTGGTCATATTTTAAAGCCTTGTGGGATTGGAAAACCAAACTCCTCAGTTTATCTAATGCGCGTTGTTTGCGTTTTCGACAAGCAGCTGAACTAATGGATAGGCTCTTAGCGATATCATTCAGTTCTTGCCCTTCGAAAAATGAATTTAAAATTTCGCGATCCTCATACGGTAACAAAAGCATTTTTTGATGTACGAGCATCAACAGTTCTTCTTGTTTTTGCTGGCTGGCCAGCTCATTAGCATACTGGGCTTCTCTAAGATAATTGAGTTGATCGGCTTCTACACAGTATAATCGGCGTTCTTTCTTTAAGCGCACAAAACCTTCCTTGAGTTTATACGAACAAATCGTGACGATCATTGCCTCTAGATCGTTGTAACTGTTAAAGGTTCCGGCATGCAATAAATCGTAAAACTTGAAAAGACTTTCCTCGAATACTTCTTCGATGAATTGCGTTCGCGTTTGCCCGGCATTCATAGGATAAAGATAGGTCTTGGTCCGAAGCCAGGGAATTAAACGCTTTCGAAACTTTTCAATCAACCAAGTCCACTCTCCAGGGGCTTGTTTTCTTAATTGGTTCCAAAATAAACCAAACTGTTTATTTGGAGAATAGGAAAGACTACTCACTGTGTTAATGTTTTTTGGGGTTGCTGATGTGACAACAGGTCTAAAATAATAATATTATTTAAATATTTCATGTGTTTATCTTGTTTAGTTTAACATTTATCCTATTTGACCGCCTTTTGCCGTCCATCCAACGAATCCTCCATTTTTGACCACTCGCTCCCAGCTAAATTTTCAGCTTGCCAATTTTTGCCCTTATCTTTAGCGTAAATCTTACTCGATGATGTTTTATTCCACTACCTCTCGTGTTATCGGAAAGCTAAGTCCTTACTTTTGGATCACCGCTGTACTTTGCATTGCTCTTGGTCCAATCACAAATGCTCAAAGAACCGTTGGTTTACTTTCCTATACCCCTTCCAAAAGTTTTGAGGGCTACAACCTCTTATATCCACACAATCAAGCAGATGTTTTTTTGCTCAATAATTGTGGAGAAATCGTTCATCGCTGGGAAGATGAACCAGATTTTCGCCCTGGAAATATGGCCTATATCCAAGAAAACGGCGATCTCATTAAATGCAAACGCTCGGCCTTTGTAGCCGACGATCCCATCTGGGCAGGAGGAGGAGGAGACATCGTCGAAATTCGGGATTGGGACAACCAGTTGAAATGGTCCTTTGCACTCAATGATTCTCTAAGCAGACTGCACCACGATATTGCTCCCATGCCCGATGGCCACATCCTTATGATCGTCTGGGAACGCAAAACCAGAGAAGAAGCCATACAAGCAGGTCGAGACACTAGTCAAGTCACAGAAGGCGAACTCTGGCCAGATTACATCATCGAAGTTGATCCAGAAACCGATCAAATTGTTTGGGAATGGCATGCCTGGGATCACCTCATCCAGGATTTTGACGAAACCAAAGACAACTTTGGCAATGTGGCTGACCATCCCGAACTCATTGACATCAACTGGCAAACCAATGATGGCGGAGCAGACTGGATGCATTCTAATGCCATTGATTACCAAGCAGAAAATAAGCTGATCCTACTCAGCGTACCCACTTTCCACGAAGTTTGGGTGATTGATAAAAGTACCACTACGGAAGAAGCGGCTGGCCACATTGGCGGATTTGGCAAACGCGGTGGCGATTTGCTCTATCGCTGGGGAAATCCCGCTGCCTATCGCGCAGGCACAGAGACAGACCAACAGCTTTTTTACCAACACGATGCGCATTGGGTGGACGATTTTCTGACCAATATGCATCCACAGTTTGGAAAGATTGCCGTGTTTAATAATCGAGTCGCAGCAGATGTCTCTACAGTCAATACCTTTGAGGCAGGCTTTGATATGTACAATTGGGGCTTCCCATTCAGCAATGGCACCTACGAACCAGCAGGATTCGATTATACTTATACCCACCCCACGCCTTCCCTCATCCATTCTACGGGTTTATCCAGCGTACAATTCCTTCCCAATGGCAATGCCCTAATTTGTGCAGGCCGCTGGGGGTATTCCCTGGAAGTCACCCCTGACAATGAGATTGTTTGGGAATACAAAACCCCACTTCGCGGTGGTGCCCCAGTTACCCAGGGTGACAGCCTGGCCATCAACAATAACCTAACTTTCCGTCTCAAACGCTACCCCACCAACTTTGAAGCTTTTGACAATCGCGACCTTAGCCCCAATGGCTATATCGAACTCAATCCAGACACCAGTTTCTGCCAAGCACTAATGACCAACATCAACGAGGTAGAACGCTATGATCTCTCCATTGCCCCCAATCCAGCTCATGATCGACTCGCTATCTCTTGGGAGAGAGGTTATCGCGTAGCACTCACCATCTATGATGCCCTTGGACGGGTGATGACGACTGTTAAGGGTTCAGGAGGACGAACCTATGTCGACACCTCAACTTGGCAGGAGGGACTCTATTTTGTTCGCATCAACGATATGGATATCCGCAGTTTGGTGATTTTAAGATAATCTTTTACATAAACCCAAAAAAGCGCTGTAACTTTTAACCATTCTAATCGTCTTGAGTTAATAAGCTAGTTCACCTAAAGCAAGCCAAACTCAAAAAGCCTATTACACAAGCAATTTTGGTTTGGCACTTACCATCCAAAACACCACCATAATGAAAACGCTGTTTCTAAGTATAGGTCTACTGCTAATGGCCCATTGGGCATGCGCCCAAGAATACCTTACCATCAAAGGACGAATCGTCGACCGAGCCAATGGTAAGGGGGTTTCTTATGCACACGTAGGAGTACCAAAAGCGGGAATAGGTACCGTATCTGGTCACAATGGAAAATTTAGCCTTAAGATTCCACCGCGCTATGCCAAAGAAACCCTGGAGGTATCCTTCCTGGGTTATAAATCCTACCGAAGATCTATTGAAAAGCTAAAAGAACCCATCGTCCTACGACTCGAACGCTCCGCCACCCAACTCGACGAAATCATCGTCATGGATGAGGCCAGAGTCGAAGACATCATTAGAAGGGCCGTCAAACGCATTCCCAAAAATTATCCCAACTACCCTACCCTGGCCACAGGCTTCTACAGAGAATCTCGCACCGACAGCGAAGGCAATTATATGTATTTAGCAGAGGGGGTGCTACAGGTCTACAAATACGCTTACAAAAAGACCAAAGAAGGACAGACGGGCTTGATACAGGGTCGTCAGGTCGCATTGGTGCCTGAGGAGGAGCTAAGTAAAAAATCGGGTTTTTCCTCTGGCCACCTCAGCGGTCATCGTTTTGATTTTGTCAAAAACCGCGAAGACTTTATTGATGAGAACTACTTCCCCTACTACAAATATTGGATAGAAGGCATCACTTCTTATGATGATCAACCAGTATACATCATTGGCTTTGATCAGCAGGACGATCACAAAAAAGGCAGGATGAAGGGCAAGGTATACATCGATACCCTTTCCTATGCTTTTCTTCGCGCAGAGTTCGAGATACGCCCCGAAGCGCTCAAAAAAACCAATGATTATCCGCTCTACTCTGGCCGATGGAAAGGCAATAAATACGTAGTCAACTATCGAAAATATGACGACCTATGGTATTTTGGAGAGGCCCTTCGCGAGGGAACTTATCGAGATGGTGGCCTCTACAGCAATGAATTCTTAGTCACCGAACTCAAACCAGGCCGTGGAAAGGTTATTCCCTATATACAGCGATTGGGGAGGGACGATGAGTTTTTGGACATCAGTGTAGACTATAATGAAGATTTTTGGAAGGCTTACAATACGGCGCCATTGAGCAGTGGTTTGCAGGAGAGCGTACAGCAGCTCAAGACTCGAGAGCTGGCCAAGGAGGTATTTGCCATTGATAAGATGGCGGAGCGGCAGCGAATCCGAGACTCTGTTGCCCTAGTGGAGCGAAAGCGACTGGAAGCGGAAGGTAAGGACATAGAAATTGAGGAGCCAGCGACCTATGGCGTGGGAATGATTGCTCGTTATGGAGATAAAGATAAGGTAGGTGGTCGATTTAGAGTGGGTATTGGCCCTCATCTGCTTGCTACACCAAGGACCAATATGAGCATCAACTACCTGAATGATAACCAAACGGAAAGCATCCTTAGCTTGAGCAATACCATTGAGTCACGCGACTTCGAGATTGTGACCCCTATTGGTTTTGACATCACCATTGGGCCCCATTGGTTTGTGCGCTATGAGACGACCTTGGATTATTTGAGCAATATCTATCGCAGCCAGTCGCTAGGAGGCGGTTATCAGTTAAATTTATCCAAGTCTCGCCCCTTCTTTGTTCGGGGTATCGCCATGTACAATCGCTTGCGCTACGCCACCAAAGTGGGAAAGGCCGACAATGATTTTGGGGATTTTGAGGTCGATGGAAAGAAATTCAAGGCGGACAAGGTCAATATGTATTACGGTAGTCGAAACCACCAAGTCAATTTGGCTTTAGAGTTCGCACTGGAAATCCACCCAGGGATGGAATTTTTCATCAGTGGGCAATACAATCTCCCCTTTGCCCAAAAGCGCAAGCTCTTTCTGTGGGAAAGAAATCGTTTTTTCTTATTCCGCAAAAGGGAATGGACCAATATTGATGAGCGAGTAGAGGTAAATGTCGACGATGCTCCTTTCAATCAAAGAATCACTGATTTCAATCAATTCTCCTTCTTTATTGGCGTTATTTGGAAGTAGCCATCGCCAATTGTTTATCTGAATAGACGGACATGTCCTATTTATCAGAAAAATGGCCATTATCTCAGAGATAATGGCCATTTTATAATAGCGAGCCTGTATTATTTTTGTACCAGACAGAGACAAAAACAATAATGACATTGGTTGTTGTTTCTTCTATCTTCCTAAACCACTAGCCCCAAAAGGCCAAAAAAGAAATTAAACGAAAAGCCTCTAAAAAGAAAAAGTTAAGATGATGTTCTCTTGCAAAACCTCCATTACTATGAGAATTCATCACTGAAGATTATTGTTAATAGCATATTATCGGGTTTCTGAGGGCCGGCTTCCATATTCCGGCCCTTTTTTTATTTCCTATCTTTAAGTCAGCGTACCAAGCCACATCATAATGTGGTTTGGCTTAATTGTCCATTCCATTATATTTGAACTATGGAAAGCATAAACATCGCCATTGTCGAAGATGACCCAGTTATTCGGGAAAGCCTGGAAAACTACCTGGGTACCAATCCTGCCTTACAAATTATCCTGACAGCAGATCGGGTAGAGCAATTTCTGGAAGAAAGAAAGATCGATTCGCGCCAGAAGATCGACCTACTGCTCTTAGATATTGGCTTGCCAGGCATGAGTGGTATAGAAGGCTTACCACACATCCGAAAATGCTGCCCAGATACAGATATTGTGATGCTGACGACCTTTGAAGAGCAGGAACTCATCTTTAAAGCACTCTGTGCGGGAGCTTGTTCTTACATCACCAAGCGCTCCTCCCTGGCCAAGATACAAGAGGCCGTATTTATCGTCCACCGTGGCGGCTCCTATATGTCGCCCTCCATCGCTCGAAAAATCGCGATGCACTTTATGCCCAAAGCCGAAAAGCAAGAGAACGCCATCCTCACCAAACGACAAAAAGAGATCGTCTCTGGACTGGTCGATGGCCTAAGCTATAAAATGATTGCCAGCAAGTACAATATTTCCCTGGATACCGTCCGTGACCATATCAAACGCATTTACAAAACCCTTCAAGTAAACAGCAAAGCGGAGGTTATCCGCATAGCTTTGGAGGGAAAATTATAGATGGAACAAAACATTATTTAGTATACCCACAAATAATAAGCCTTATGTCTACTTACACTGGAATGGAGGGAGGCCCTAACATTGCTGCCCCACCCAATGCCCTATCTTTTGACTTTTCCCGAGAAACGATTGAGCAACTACTCAACAAAGCGCACCCCAATAAGGCCATCGCTGGACTTCGCTTCCATTTTGATACTGACGGTCCCATCAACACACCCAAACGGCTGATTGGTATTGGCGTGACCCAAGGCGGTCCTCAGCCAGAAGAGGTTTTTACACCAGGAAGTCAAGATTATATCCCCGACACGGGGAATCCCATTACTCGCCAGGATTTTGAAACGCTCATATTTGGCGTCAATGGCCAAAAAGTCAGGGCCTGTGTTTACTTTAGCCGAACGGTTCTCCGCGATCAAATCCTCAATGCCAACAATCAGCGGACGGGTATCCGATTTTTTGTCGCTCCCTTTCTAATTTCCCACACAACCCTAACTGCAATTGGTCTTAATGGCAATATGATGGATGGCAATTTCTTTAGAAGCGAGCTGCCTTGCCCTCCCGCCTGTGGTGGTGATTATAGGAATACAAATTTTTCATAATAGGAATATACATTTCTCGTAGTACGAGATAGCCCCTAAAACCCATATTAGCCACATTGGTCCGTCCAGTGTGGCTTCTTCTTTTCCCCCATTCTTATCCACATTTTTATGTGGTTTCCCCAAGGCGTTTAGGGTCTTAACTTGGATCAAGATTAAACACAAAACCCCAAGAGATGATCCTTTTAAGCCTATTCCTTATGCTCCTTTTCAAACTAGTCCATCACTTACTATTGTATGTTCCCTATCCCCCTCCCACATCAAAATGTGGTCGAATCACCAGCTGAAAATAAAGAATTTTGAAAGGTCAGTTAAAGCAAAACATGATGAAAATCGACGTACAATTTATCTCTTCTCCATCACTAAGCGAAGCACATAGAGCAGCTATGTGGCGAGTTTACCACCAATATTATCACTACAGCCAAAGAGCGTTCATGCAGCGCATCAACAATAATAATTACTTTGCGATGTACCACATCAAGGGGGAATTAATTGGTTTTTCCGGTCTGCGGATCAATCGAGTCCATGTTGCTGGAAAAAGTCGACTACTGATCTATTTTGGACAAACGATTATTGAAAAAGCCTATCGAGGGCAATCCATCATCCCCATTACTGGAGCCAAATTATGTGCAAAGTACTTTTGGGAGCTCATCAGCGGAAAGGTTTATTTTTGGGCAGATGCCCTGAGCTATAAAGCCTATTTGGTTTTTGCCAAAACCCTGGAAGAATACTATCCTAATTATCAAAGTCCCAATACCGAGGAAATCAATGCCCTAATTGACCACATCGGCCAGCAGTTTTATGCCAATAGCTATTGTCCCAAAAGCCAAACGGTGAAAAAAACAAAACGCTTGGTAAATGATGCCACCGCCAATATCTATCCCAGCGACCTGAAAGATGAAGACATCCGTTTTTACCTAAAGGCTAATCCAGCTTGTCGCCAAGGACATGGTTTGATCACCATTGCGCCTGTCAACAGAAAGAATATTGGCCGATTGATCAGACGTTATTGGAGCAAATGGTGGGAAGGTCATGGAACAAAGGAGCAAAAGAAGTGGATCAAAAAACCTCAATCCTTTGTCGCTTAAATTAGTCCAATGCGTATAGAAATTCTTCAAAGCCAAATCCTGTACATCCCGCTGCGCATCCGCTTCGCTCAGTCGTCCAATAGCACCCAGACTTCCCATACGGCCTTGGTTCGACTGCGTACAAGCGAGGGCACCTATGGCTATGGCGAGGCTTGCCCCCGCAGCTATGTAACCCAGGAAAGCTATGCCAGTCTGGTCCGCGACCTTCAGCACATCAAAGAGGCCTTGCTCCATCAACATTTTGAACAGATAGACGACATTAAATATTGGGTGACAGAAGTATTGCCTGGAAAAGTTGGTCCCTCAACGATTTGTGCACTAGAGCTGGCCTTGCTCGATGCCTGGAGCAAACAGTATCGCCAATCGCTGTGGTCTTATTTTAGCACTGGGCCAGACCAAGGCATTGCTTACAGCGGCATCTGCCCCTTGGCTCCATCTAGCGCCCTACTTCATCAAATCCAACAAATGGGGTTTCAGGAGATTAAGCTAAAAGTTGATCAGGACTTAGCCACCAGCCTGGCAACGATCCAAAAAATCAAGGACCATTTAGGCCCAGACCTTCCTCTGCGGGTAGATGCCAATTGTTCCTGGACATTGAATGATGCCTTTACCCAAATCCCTGCCTTATTGGAAGCGGGCATTTATTGCTTTGAACAACCATTCCCTCCAGAAAGAGATGGAGATATGATGCGTCTGTGTACTTTGTATGGTCAGAATGCTTTTTTTATGGCGGATGAATCCCTCCTCCATTGGCAAAGCGCTCAATCCATTATCCAAAAAGGCTATTTTAATCGCTTCAACATCAAAATTTCTAAAAATGGAGGGATTTTCAATAGCCTGCGCATTGCTAAACTAGGGCGGCAAGCTGGTTTAGCGGTACAGCTAGGGGCTCATTTTGGAGAGACCAGTCTACTCAGCGGCGCGGGCTTGCTCTTGGCTTCCGCCAATCGCTCACTTAGTGGCTACGAAGGAGGGCTCGGGACTTATCTACTAAAGGAAGACATTTGCCAACCCAGCATACAGATGAACCAAGAGGCTCAGGTACCATCCATCAAAAACAGCTTGCCAGAATTTGGACTAGCTCCTGTATGCGAAGATCGCCTCCCCGCTTTTGACACCACCTACTGACTCCGCAAAATCTCGCCTGGTGTCATGCCAAATTGCTCCTTAAAACACTTGTGAAAATAAGGGATATTGGCAAAACCCACCTGGAAAGCCACCTCAGAGACATTGCCTATATCTTTTTGCAATAATTGACGAGCGCGTTCCAAGCGGACCTGCCGCAAATAAGCACTTGGCGACAGCCCCGTCATCGCTTTGAGCTTGCGATGCAGCTGGCTTCGACTGAGGTGCATGGCCTTGCTAAAAGCCTCCACACCAAAGCCCTCATCTGACATATGTCTTTCTACGACTACCAGTAGTTCCTCCAGGAATTGCTCATCCTTATTGCGCCCTCTGATCTCGCGGGGTTTCAATAGACTGGTCTGGTTGTAATGCTGGCGAAGCAACTCGCGCTGTTCGATTAAATTGTGAATGCGGAGTTGCAGCTCGCGTTGATCAAAGGGCTTGAACAGGTAGTCGTCGACGCCATGGGCCAATCCCTTCAATTTGTCGACCTGACTAGCCAGGGCCGTCAATAAAATGATGGGGATGTGACTGGTGCGGGTATCTTTTTTTAGGACCTCACTCACTACATAGCCATTTTTTTGTGGCATCATCACATCACAAATAATGAGATCAGGGATTTTCTCGATCGCAATCTCAATACCCTGCTGACCATCAGCCGCTTCTATCACCAAAAAAGCTTGCTCCAATTGCTGCCGCAGTTGAAAGCGCAGATCCGCATTATCTTCAATCAGCAGAATAATGGGGCGATCAGTGACTGCAATCGCATGAGATACGCCATTGGGCATGGGCTCCAATAGCAGATCGGGTTGGTGTTGTTCGCTTTTGGGTCGCTTGGGAGCAATAGGGAGAAAACGCTCTGCGGGGCTGAGGTGCTGATCGCCCAAGGGCCATTGGATGCTAAAGCAACTTCCTCGGCCAGGCTGGCTTTCCACTTCAATCGTCCCTTTGTGCATATGTACCAGTTCCTGAACCAGGTTTAACCCTAAACCACTGCCTTCATAAGCATTGGAGGCAGCTCTTTGAAAACGATCAAAAATATGGGGCATCTGATCAGCAGCAATGCCAATACCATTGTCTTTGACTAGGATGGTCAAATGATGATCATCACTACTTAGTTCGACCCTTACTCGACCTCCTTCTTGTGTAAATTTAAGCGCATTGAGTAATAGATTGGAGATGATCTTCTCCAATTGGTCCACATCTACATAAGCTTTGGGAGCTGAACCAATGAGGTGATACTGCATATCAATGCCTTTTTGACGGGCCAGCCCTTCAAAAGGCAGCATATACTCTCTAAGGACTTGGTCCATATCACAGAGCTGCGCTTGTAGGATCATCTTCCCCGCCTCTAACTTCGATAGATCGAGCATTTGATCGATCAGCCGTTTGAGGCGCAGCACATTCCGATGGAGAATTTGTCTTTGGGTATTATCCTTGGCGACTTCCTCGGCTTTGAGGGCATTGAGCATTAGGGTGAGCGGCGTTCTAAATTCATGGGAAATATTGGCAAAGAAACGCGATTTCAGTTCATTGATCTCTTGTAGGCGCTGTGCTTCCAAAGCTTTATTTTTCCAACGCACCCGCGACCACAGCAACAAACCACCAATCACACTAATCAGCAATAAAGCAATCAAAATAGTGGTATTGAGCTTAGCCTGTTGGCGAGTGAGGTCTTCATTGCTCATGGCCAATGCCTGCTCCTTTTTGGCCAGATCGTATTTGGTTTGCATTTCGGCAAGGGCAGCCACTTTTTCCAGGGTATAGATGCTATCGCGAATCTCCTCTCGCTCATGGCGAAATTGCTTGGCCTTTTCAAAATTGCCCAAATAGCCATGACCATCAAAAAGATTATCGAGTACATCATTGAGTAAGAAAATATCTTTACCCGCATTGACATAAGTATAAGCCTCTTCAGCATATTGTAAGCAAGCTTCGTATTGTTCTTGCCGATTGTGCAGTGTCGCTATTTCATTTAGGGTATAGGCCAGGCTGACCTTATTATTGAGCGCTCGCTTTATCGCAAGGGTTTTCGCCAATACCTTTTCTGCCTGCTCAAACTCCCCTATATCAATATACATCGCCCCTATATTTCCCATCGTAATAGCCTTTAAGCGACTATTGATCCCATCCTTACAGCGACCTTCCAGCATGTCTTCCAGCATCTTGATCCCTCTCCTCACCTCTTGTTCATCTTCTATCCCTTTGAGAATAATGGCCTTGGTAAATACAATGCGACAATACCAGAATAGATCATTGGTTAGATCATGTTGGGACTCGATTTGGTCCAGGTAATACATGGCCTGTTCCCGATCTTTGCGCAGACGATGAATCTCGACCAGTTCAAATAACATTTTGATTCGATGCTCGGGAAAGTTGAGGGAGTCAGAAAGATGGATACCTGCCATCAAATTGCTCATGGCTTCGCTGGATTTCCCCAACTGACGAAGAGAATAAGCCTTACGGGCATAAATGGTGATCCAGCGGCTAGCATAGCTTTGTGGAAGATCAGGCCGTTCAGCCAATAATTCATCATAAATGGCGATGGCCGCTCTGTGTTTATTACTTAAGCGAAGGGTTTCCGCTTTTCGATACCTCGCTTCATAGGTGCCCTTTCTAAAATCAAGGGATCTTGCTAAATCAATAGCTTCCTGATTATAAACCAAGGCGCTGTCTAAAACTGGACAAGCCTTAGCCAAATCGATCAAGGCCCATACATAATGGGTATCCTTGACGCTGGGTAGCTGTTGATAAAGACTATCAAAAGAAGCAGATGATTGGGCAGAAACAGGGCGGAGCCAAAGACAAAAAAGGACAATCCCTAAAAGCCTGAAAGCCAAGAATAGGTCTCGGTCAGATACTTTATAAACATACATCGGTGATCGCTCAATTACACTGTAGACATTACGCATAACTATATAAATCTAGCTTATGCACTCCTCTATCTTCCATAGCTACAAGGTCAGTAAAAGCTGACGATGTCGACTATACCTATGTTGTAAGATGCTACAATTATGTTGTATCACAAAAAAATGAGTGTCAAAAACATATTATAACAATATTTTATCTGAATAAGACATATTTTCATACCTACGTAGCTCATTTCAAGGCTCAAAGCGAATGGCCTGTGTGAAGTAATCATTAAGGGGTTGAATTAGGGTAAACGCTTCCTCTACCAAGTCGACAAAAGTATCCGCAATGATCTCTTTTTGGCTCAGTGAGCGAATGGCCGTTAGGTTTTTGCGTCTGAGCAATCCGATTTGAGGATGATCCTTGGGATAGCCTTTGGGACTGCTCTTGAGCATTTGTTCGTCTTTAGACATCCCTTTGTAAAAAGATTGAAAGTGATCGGTGCTGACTGTTTTAAGGAGTGGCCCCGCATCGTAGTCAATGGCTTCGCGTACTTTTTTGAGGGTGTCAGAATCTGGTCGATAGAGACCACCGCCAATAATTGATTCGTCTGGCGAGATAGACAGGTGATAATAGGGGCCGACTTTTTGATCTGAGACGCCAAAGGTGAAATAAGTCCTATAAATGGGTAGGCTGGGATTAAAGCGACGATTGTTATTGATGCGCATGATGGTATCCTTGGGATTGACCGATTGGAAAGCGGGGATTTGGTTTTCGAGGCGATTTAGTATTTGCTGGATTTCGTCCAACCAAATCTCTTTGGCTTCTTGATAGCGCTTTCTATTTTTATCCATCCATTCCTTGGAGTTATTGTGCTTGAGATCGTGAAGGAATTCAAATATTTTGACTTTTCGCATGTCATCGAAATTTTAGTATTTTTACAAAAAGGGATTTTAGCTCAAAAAATCCCCTACAAAAATGAACGACGGTCATTAAACGTTGTTTAATAGAAATAGTTGATCGCACACAAAAGAAATATGAAGAGCGGAACCAAGACTAGAAGAGAACGAGAGAAGTTGATGCGCAAATTGCACATCATTGATTGTGCAGAGACCGTCATTCGTCGAGAAGGATTGTTTGGCCTCAGTATGGACGCTGTAGCCAAGGAAGCCGAACTCGCCAAAGGGACGCTTTATTTGTATTTCAAAAATAAAGAAGAAATCATCACCCAATTGGTGCTCAAAGCACGGCAATTGCTGCTCAAAACCTTTCACGAAGCGGCTGCCCAAAAGGAAAATCCACTCGATCAACTGGAAAACATGATGATTGCTGCCTACGAGTTTTTCATCAATGATCCCACTTATAGTGAACTGGTTTCTTTCTATGAAGCTAGTAAACATACCGAAGAAACGGGGGAATTATTACAATCCAGCCTCAACATCACCGCTTTTTTTGTGTCCATCGTCGATCGGGGAAAGCTAGTGGGACTGATTCGCTCCGAACTCAATGCCTCCCAATTGGCCTACATCGCTTGGGGCACCTCCGTAGGGATGACCCAACTAGCTGATGTCAAAGCTAAACTCATCCAAGACCAACTCCAACAAGACTCCAGTGAATTATACGCCGCCTATGTCCAACTCATGATCAAGGCCATCAAGACTTAATTTCCTTCCCTATCCCAACCATGTAAGATTTGTAAAGACCACTGAAAAGGTAGCTTGGGCCCTTTGCTCAATGATGATCCTCCCTCGCCTCATCAATTTTTTTTAAAAAAATAAAGCTTTCTTTAAACAAAAATGACTATCGGTCATTTATTGACTATAATTTAATGACCAACGGTCATTTTTATATACCCCCTTAAACCCAATCCTTGTTCACCACAAAAAAAATACATCGATGAAAAGCTCATGGCTTAGTGTAATCGTACTCTTGCTACTAGTAGCTTGCAAGTCCGCACCAGAGCAAGAAAGGCCTGCCGAAGAACCCAGCGATAAAGCACTTACTACCGCTACAACACCCAGTCCCAATCTGATCAAAAAGGAGGATCTGATCTTACAAACCATTGCTAAGGGAAGCCGAACCAATCAAACCACCATCAGTGGTCGAGTAATTCCCAGAAACACCACCCAGCTTTCCGCAGAGGTACAAGGCAAAATCCAATCTGGAGCTGTGGTATTCAAAGCGGGAAATGCTTTTCAAAAGGGAGATGTCCTACTCAAAATCAACCAAAAGGAATTTGAATTGGGCTTGGAAGCCCAACGCAGTGCCTTTTTAAATGCCCTGACAGGTCTGCTCCCCGATATGAAGTCCGATTACCCAGATAGCTATCAGCAGTGGTTGGATTATGCCCAGTCTTTCCAATTCGGCACCCCCTTGCCTCCCCTACCAAACACCCAATCAGATGAGGAGCGCTTTTTTGTAACGACCAACCAAATCTATAATTTATTCTATGCCATTAAAGCCCAAGAAGAGCGTCTGACCAAATACCGCATCGTCGCCCCTTACTCAGGTATCATCACTCAGTCTAGTATCGACGTTGGTAGCCTCGTCAATCCTGGACAAGCACTAGGGACCATCATCAGCAGATATGAGTATGAGCTAGAGGCAGGCATCGACCTAGCCGCCGCCAATCGCTTAAAGATAGGCGATCAATTGGCATTCACCAGTAATGAAATAGAAGGGAAATGGATGGGAAAGGTCGTTCGAATCAATAATATCATTGATCCTCAAACCCAAAACATCCCAGTATATTTTCGGCTAAAAGGCAAAAACCTTCGCTCGGGTATGTATTTGGAAGGCACATTTACCAAATCCAAATTAAATGATGTAGCCATTATTCCCAATTCAGCTTTAGGGAGGGACGATCAGGTCCTTATCCTGCAAGGTGATGTGATTCAAAGAAAAGAGGTGGTTCCTGTGGAATATACTGGAGACTCCATTATTGTGACCGGCCTAAACGACAATGATCAATTGATTCTGAATCAATTTGACGTTCCCGTAGAGGGTAATAAAATCAAGATATAGCCATGAAGCAGCTACTCCGATTATTGATACAACGCCCTCGAACCGTCGATATCATCGTGGGCCTCATCATACTGGTTGGCCTACTGACGGTTAGCTCGATGCGCTCCAATTTCCTCCCACCTGAGCCCGTGAGCTTTATTGCTGTCAATGTGGTTTATAGAGGCGCCTCCCCACAAGAAGTGGAAGAAGAGGTCATTGACAAGATTGAGGATAATCTCGATGGTCTCAAAGGGGTCGAAAGGGTAACTTCCACAGCGACCGAAAGCTTTGCCAATATTCGAGTTGAAATAAAGGAAGATGCCGATGCCAATGAAGTGCTACAAGATGTCAATAATGCCGTGGATCGAATTACTACATTTCCCCGTGGTATGGATACACCTGTCATTATCAAAGAAGAAATTCTCAACTATACGATGACGGTGGGCATGGTTGGGGAAGCCAGTCTAAGTACCCTAAAAGATTACGCCAAGAATCTCAAAGATGAGTTGACTTATTCCCCCAACCTATCTCAAATCTTTTTGAGTGGTTTTCCAGAGGAGGAGATTGAAGTCCGATTGCGAGAAAAGGATCTACGTGCTTACCAGCTAAGCTTTGACGATGTAGCGGGTGCCATCCAGAGGGCCAATATCAAAGCATCTGGCGGAGACATCAAAACCGATCGACAAAATATTTTGATCCGCATGGACAATCGCGCTTACTACTCACGGGGATTGATGAATACCGTCATCAAAGCCAGCCCTGATGGAAAACTGGTTCGACTCAGCGATGTCGCTACAGTTAAAGACCAATTTGCCGACAAGCCCAATCGCACCTATGTCAATGGAAAGCCAGCAGTGATTTTAAAGATTTTTAGCCGTAGCGAGGAAGACATTCTTCAAAATGCAGAATTTGTCCGAAATTATGTCAGCACTTTTAATGCAAGACATGAAGGTATACAGGCGGTAATTATTGAAGATCGCTCTGTTTCCCTTGCTGACGCCATTGGTACACTGGTCAATAATGCTTGGCAGGGGATTCTATTGGTACTCATCATACTAGGGCTCTTTCTCAATCCAAGGGTTGCTTTTTGGGTAGCGTTTAAAATTCCTGTGGCTTTGCTGGGGATGTTTGTTCTGTCTACTTTTTATGACCTGACCATCAACCAAGTCTCCTTGTTTGGGTTGATTGTCGTGCTAGGAGTGATCGTAGACGATGGCGTTGTGGTGGCAGAGAATATTTACCAACAGTTTCAAGATGGGAAGAAGCCTTTACAAGCAGCCATTGACGGCACCTTGGAGGTCATTCCCGCTATCATCTCATCACTGGCCACGACGGCAGTTGCCTTCTCGCTATTCTTCTTTTTTGATGGGCAATTAGGAGATTTCTTTTCAGATATTTCCTTTGTGGTTTGTGCTACCTTATTTGTTGCCTTACTCGAAAGTCTATTGATTTTGCCCGTTCACATTGCCCGATCAAAGGCATTGAGTCGCGAGCATCGTCCCTGGCGATTGACCCAATGGACCAATAATTCTTTGCTGTGGTTTCGCGATCGCATCTATACCTGGATTATTCATTTTTCGCTAAAAATTCCCGTAGCGGGTATCGCACTGGTTATAGGAGCTATGGTATTAACCATTGGAGCTTTGGGCTCAGGAACTATTAAAAGCACCTTTTTCCCAACGATTGATCAGGACGTGATCACCGCCAAATTGGAATTACCTCTGGGAACAGATGAGTCTATCACAGAAGAAAAACTCGAGATGATCGAAAGAAAGATTTGGGAAGTCAATGATACTTATACGGCCAAACGGACAGATGG
>JBCBDH010000048.1:0-17449 GCA_038529855.1 Bacteroidota bacterium
ATAAAAAGCCACATGAAAGTACTAAATGTCCATAAACGCATTATTGATCAGCCTCTGGAAAAGGTAGCGGGCTTATTTTGCAATTATTCAATGCCCTGGCTGTTGGGGCGGTATTTATACTGCGGCGAAAAGACCCAATGACAGCAGGCTTTCAAAGTCCAATGTACCCCATTCCGCAACTGCTCTTTTTGCTCTTGAGTTTTTGGGTATTGTCCTATCTTATTTACGCTCAACCCTTGGAAGCGGGGCTGGGAATGATTAATTTACTACTAGGGGCTATAAGTTATTGGTGGAGCATTTACCTTAAAAATAAAAAGCCACATGAAAGTACTAAATGTCCATAAACGCATTATTGATCAGCCTCTGGAAAAGGTAGCGGGCTTATTGAGTACACTGGCCACCAAAGAAGACAAAATATGGCCAAAGGAACAATGGCCACCTATGCGGTTTAAGGAGGGCTTAAAAGTGGGGTCAAAAGGAGGGCATGGTCCTATTCGCTACACGGTGGTGGAAAAAATCCCTGGTCAACTTATTCGCTTTAATTTTACCCAACCCCGTCAATTTAAAGGAGAACATTGCTTAGAGATCAATGCGGTATCAGACACGAAAACGGAGGTCAAACACGTCATTGATATGCAAACCCAAGGCTTAGGGATATTGAGTTGGACCTTAGCCATACGCCATCTTCACGATGCACTGATTGAAGATGCCCTGGATAAGATAGAAAACTACTTTTCAACAAACAAGAGACGTACAGCATGGAGTTTGTGGGTTAAATTTCTTCGAATGGTACTCCGTTAGATAATAGATTTTTTCCATATATTTAACGTATTACTAACCTCAAAAAACTAAATCAAATGAATGTTTCTCAAAACATCGTCCACATCAATGAAAATAGTTACGAAGACGAAATTACCGTAACGGATGTACCCAATGGTCATTTTATTGCGGTCATCAGCAATACCGCTCCTGCTGAGGGTTCCACCCAACGCGAAATGGTTGTATCCATCATGCCCCTAGAGATGGAAAATCAAGGGACCCAAACCACCAATTCTGGGCTGTTTGTCAAAACCGCAGACGAGACCTCTATCAAAGTTACCGTCCAGCAAGACGGTAAGTCACTTGCCGATAATGTACAGTCTTATGCATAAGGAATGATAAGGCTTAGATCGGTCTGTGGGCTTGATCTAAGGAAAAAGACCAGTCCATTCTCCATGATCTGTGGAGTGGACTGGTCCAAACTTATTATTCAAATACCAAGCATGGTAGCTCAGTTAAGGTTGAGAAGAACCGTGTGAAGGTACTCCTGAGAAAGTAGTTTGGGCATCCCCATCACTAGTTAGTGTCGTTAGTAGATTTGGGCCAAGCCTAAACCGCTTTGTGTTAAGTACATATAGATAAGATAAGAGACTTTAGTCGCTTTCTAATCAGTCTTTTTCCCAAATCCCCCTTTCGAGGCTTTTAACCTAAAGCCTGAATTACCGAAGCCCACCCCTAATTTAAGCCCCCCCCAAAAAAGTGCTTGGCTACTGATTACCTTTTTCCATCGCGGGATATCAATAAGGAAGAGCTACTAACAAAATGGCGCTCCAATTATATTCATCAATAATAAGTGATAGCATGGACCAGAAATCGCTAAAAATGCTTATTGTGGATGATGTAGCCAACAACCAGAACAAATTGAAAAAACTGCTGATTGGGCTAGTCCCTCATCTGCAGCTTATTGGCACCGTCGATACATTAGACAAAGGGATTGAGCTGATCGCTCAAGAACAACCTGACTGGGTATTTCTAAAAATCGAATTGCCATCAGAAAATGGGTTCAACCTGTTGAAGTACATTCCACAACCCGAATTTGAATTGGTCTTTATGACCGCTCACCTACAATACACACAGGCAGCTTACCGCATGCAGGGAGCGCAGTACCTGATGTATCCTATCAATCCCAAAGCGCTAGGTAGAATTTTGGATAAAAATTCTTCGCTGTCTGGTGATAAACTACAAAAGGCCAAACCCAGGATCGCCCTTCCAACCTCCAATGGCTTTCAATTGGTCTATGTTGATCAACTGCTCTATGCAGAGGCCGCTCGAAGTTATGCCTGCTTTTTTACCTTGGAAGGAGAAAAGATATTGGTGTCCAAACCGCTAAAATCATTCGAACCAATCCTCCTGCAGCACAATTTTTTTCGAATCAATCGCTCTTCGCTCATTAATCTCAATTTTTTGGAAAGCTACTCGAGAAGCGACCAGGGAAAAGTCACCCTGATCAATAAGCAGTGCTTTAGCGTATCGGAAAAGAAAAGAAAGGAATTGCTCAAACGATTGCTACAGTAAAAACAGCATTGCAGCGGCCATCGCCACCATAGATAAGTCTTCTACAATGGTGACCGTAGACATGGGCAGATTAAAGACATCCCCTAGACAAGCACATTTGATCTGGCGCTTGTCCAAATTGCTTTTGATCACACCAATACTGCTAATCCCCAATACGATTAGGGTAATCCAATTGGTCCATACTGGAGCAAAATTGATCAGATAGGCAATACCTAAGCCTAATTCTACAAAGGGATATACATAGCCCCAACCTTTCCATTTCCCAGCAATCAAATCATACATCTGATAGCTGTTGGCAAATCCTTCTACATTGAGCAATTTGAAAAAGGCAAATACCAGGAAAAAACCCGCCATAAAATGCCGCATCCACAACATCCCCGAAAAAGAATCAAATGGATACTGTGCCAGCAGCGTAACCCCAATGATAAAGCCTACGATCAACAAGAGTGGACGATAGGTCTGGATGGAAATGGGCGCTAAGGATGTTGTTTCCGATGAATCCTGAGTAACAACTGGCGCGATCACTTCCTCAATATGATAAGGAGCAACCACCGTTTGCAGCGCACTCAACGGAAGCTGCTGGTTCAACTGAAGTGTGCCTTGCGGTGCTTCCAGTTGTACCTTCGCCACCTCAACGGCGGGTAAAGCCTCCAAAGACTTTTTAACCTTGGCCACACATGACCCACAACTCATCCCTTGTATATGATATTGCTTTTGCATTTTGCTTCTTTAAAAAAGATTAATAATGCGAGCTGCCCTGTCGGACTGACTCCCCGCCAAAGCGGGGTCAGTCCGACAGTTGCGGGCGGGGCTAGTCCCAGTTGCGCGTGGGGCCAGTCCAATAATTCCGCGAACTCCTATCACCAATTATCCATCACAAAGGTAACAGTAAAAACAAGTCCCAAGTTGATTTTAGCCTTTTCTTTGAAGCCCATATCCCAGCAAAACCTTATATTAGAGATTAATATCATTTGTTTACCTCAAACCCCAAAAAATGAAAAACCCAAGCACTTCGCTCATTGGTATGGGCATGCAGCCCTTTGTAGGCAATTGTACCAATAAAATGGCTCCTCCCTGGTGTGGCTATTCCCTCGCTGATGTCAAAACCCTAATCCAAACCCTAAAAACAGCAGGTTATACTACCATTCGTACCTTTGGCTCTGGCCCTTGGGATGGGGGAACCAATGGTTTTCAGCGAGGCAATGTATGGAATGTACAAGCAGCTTCCGAAGTAGGCGGTGTTAGCGTTTGGAACTGTGCTGCTTTGTACAAAGGCAATGACAGCATCTCCAACCAACAAATTGATGCAGCCATCCAACAGGCCATTGATTATCCTGATGTCGTTCTTGGTATTATTGTCGGCGTGGAGCCTATCGGTCTGCAAGGCTACACGGTAGCAGAGGTGGTCAGTTTTATCAATTATGCCAAGAAGAAACGGGATGATGCTAAAATTTCTGCAGCCCAACTTCCCATCACCACCTCTGAACAATTGGGCGTTTTGGCAGGAGCAGCTCATAAGGACGTCGTCAAAGCTTGTGATGGGGTCATCTTTGCCAATTACTACCCTGTACTAGCCTGTGGAATCACGATTGATCATGCCATTTCTGACACTGGTTGGGGGCTGGATGCCAAATACCAGGGTCTAAGGGCTCAAATTGATAGCTATGGTTTGAGAGACATGGTGATCAATATTGGAGAAACGGGCTGGCCTACTGCTGGGACCATTCCCACACCAGCTGGTTGTACACAAGGTGTCGCCACAACGGGTAGCACCAATCAGGAAACCTACATCCAAAACCTAAGTACCTGGGCTGCCAAACAAAGTCCAGCTATGCAGGTCTTCCTTTTTGAAGCCTATAATGAAATGTGGAAAGCGGGTTGTGATACGACGAGTATTGATGCCAACTGGGGCGTATTCCAGACACCATCGGGCTTGAATATTACGCCGCCCTATGGTGCCTGTCAGACGCCTCACAATCCCGATTAATTGCCACTACTCACTCGGCTGGCTTCGTCTTCCATTCCCGTAGATCGCTTGCGCGACTTCTTGACATTTTGATTGCCAAAGCGATAATTGGCACTGATGGTAAATCGTCGGCTGTCCCAACGTCCAGAACCAAAGGAAACGAGGCCATCAAATCTGGATACCCCATCCCATCCTGTTTGGTAAAAAATATCACTGACACTGATTTTGACATTAAGGCGATCTTCCAGAAATCTTCTTTGTAGCCCTGCATTAAGGCTCCAATTGCTCTCATATTCAAACACGCCTCCCCAAATACCAGGGCCTGAAAAATAACCAGATATCTCACCAGTAAAGCCTTTAGGTAGGGTAATGGTATGCTGGGTAAAGATGCTGTAGGTAAATGCCTGAAGGTCGACGATTGCTCCTTCGCCATAATCCGCTTGATTATCTAAATGGGAGGCGCTAAAATTGAAATAGGCATTCCACTTGGGATGAATTTGTACGGGTGCGCTGGCATTAAAGCTGATAATGGTTTGCTCGGCAAGATTAGCCCAGGTGATAAAACCAGCGCGTTCATCAATGTCATCGGGAGCAATCAGGCGAGTGATTTGATCGAGTGTACGGCTATAGCCCAATTTGAAATTGTAGCGATAGGCATAGGTGTAGCCAATCTCGAAATTATTGACAATTTCTGGACTAAGCGTTGGATTGCCCTTTTCATAAGAAAGCTCGTTCAATTGTACATTGAAGGGATTCAAGACATTATAATCAGGGCGATTGATTCTACGGCCATAGCTGGTATTGATGCTGTGCTTTGGACCTACTTGCCAGGTCAGCCCCACATTGGGAAAAAAGTTGAGGTAGTTGAGCTCTACGGGCTCTTCTTGCAAGCTTTCCCGAAAGACTTTTAGATCGCCAGTAGCATCTGTTAGTTCTGCGCGAAGCCCAGCGGAGAAGCTGAGTTTTTCATTGATGGGGCGTTGATAACTGACATAGCCTGCGTAGACGCGCTCGTCGTAATCAAACTGATTGGACAGGCTATCATTAAAAATACCTTCCCCATTTACTTCATCATAAACCAAAAAAGTATTGTCAGAAATCACTTGGCTAAACTTGGTTCCAAATCCCAATTGGCCACCCATTAGCTTTTGTTCGTAATCTACTTTGAAGGTGTAGATGTCAATATCTGTAGGGGAATCATAGGTTTTGATCACACTGCTCAGCAATTGAGTTTCTGTTGCATCATAATATAAATTGGGCTGATAGCGAATACTTTCATTGTCATAACGACCATAATCCAAATCAATATTAAGGGTCTTTCCCCTTTGGTTATCATAGCGATAATTGATATTGAAGGTGTTTTGACCTCGTTCATTATCACTGGTATTATCTGCCTGTAAAACACTATCTATTGCCATTGGGGTAGCTTGTGGAGCAAGCTTGGTATTACTATTACTCCTTACAAAGCCATCCAATTGTCGACCACCAAATAAAATCCCTACGGTGTGTGCTGGACTAATGAAAAAGTCGGCCCCCAAGCGATAATTATAAGAGTCCCAGGTGTTTATGCTTCGATTGGTTTCATCTAAGAAGATATTGTTTTGTGTGCTGGTAAAGAACATGTTATTGTATACCTTCCCATCTGTAAAGCCTGCGTTGCCAAATACATTCATTCGCTTATTGCGGAAATTACCAGAAATCCCGCCATTATAGGTCGCATATCTTCCTTGTCGATAAGAGCCATTGACAGAGCCATTGGCCCCCAGGTTTTTATCTCGCTTGAGCCGAATGTCGATGATCCCTGCATTTCCCTCTGCTTCGTATTTAGCACTTGGATTGGTGATGATGTCGATTCGATCGATCTGTTCTGCCGTCAGATTTTCCAGGAAGGCGTCCAGATCGCTACCTGTGAGTGGTAGTCGCTTGCCATCCACATAGAGGAGTACACCCGTACGGCCCAATACGCTAATATTATTATTATTATCAATAGTAACCCCAGGAGCCATTCGAAGTAAGGATACTGCATCAGCCCCTACACTATTGATCGTTCCTTCTACATTGAAGACCGTTCGATCGGATTTGACCTCCACCATAGCTCTTTTGGCTTTTACGGTGACCTCCTCCAGATTGACTGCGGAGGAACCAAAGCTGATTACACCAAGATCGAGCATTTGGCCATCCTGAACTTCGAGATTACTTTTGATAAGATCGGGCATACCTACATAGGTGGCTTGTAGAAAATAATTGCCCGCTTGGAGGTCGACCAACTGAAAGATACCACTTTCATTGCTGGTCTCTACTTTCACCATACTGCTATCAGTAGAACTGTAAAGGGCAACATTGGCAAAAATGACTGCCCCGCCTGCTTCATCTTGTAATTGGCCTTTTAGGCTTCCAGATTGGCCAAAAATACTGACCCAACATAGCAAAAGGGAAAAGGTAAATAACACCCGCATAGCGAAATTTTATTGGTTGATAGATTTAGTTATCGGTATATATACGAAGCTTATCGTATTCTGGATGATGAGTAGCCGCTTAAATTTTCTTCCTGCTGAATTTTCAATGTAGTCAATCTTAAGATAAGCAGATTCATTTATTCGATGAATGGCCTTGTTATCGGGTTAGAAAACGCCTGTTTCTTTAGAGGTGCTGCTTTTGATCCCCAGGCTTAGATATAGGAAGTGGCATGATTTCTGGAAAACACATTAAAAAATAATACCCCCTATGAGAGAACACACCAGCCCAGAGCCCTCCAATTGGCTTTGGAACGTTCTTTTTCCCATCCCTTTGTACAGGTGCTTCCTGAATCGCTCCGCGATTTGGTTTTCCTTTCATACTTTAAATTTTACTCTATGAGAAGACTTACACATTCCCAGACAAGCTTTGCCTGGATAGCTCAACATGTTCTATTAGTTATGTTGATGATGATGACTATCGGGCTACAAGCAAAAGTGATTTATGTAGATGTAGATGCTACTGGATCTAATACAGGTAATTCCTGGACTGATGCCTTTCCCTCACTACAAGCAGCTATTAACAATGCCATCACTGGCGACGAAATTTGGGTAGCTGAAGGGCTATATGTTCCCGACACTGATGAAACAGGAGCTAGCAATCCCACAGATGTGCGAACCAAGACCTTCTATTTTACTGTTGACATTGCCATCTATGGTGGCTTTGATGGAACCGAAACTCAGCGGGAGGACCGCGATTTCATCAACCACATCTGCATTCTAAGTGGAGACTTGGATGGAGATGATACAGACCTCTTTGGCAATAGCATTGCAGAGGATATTTCTCATATCCAGGGCGATAATTCCTATCACGTCATGACTGTATCTGATCGAGGGACAGATTTGCTGGTCGATGGTTTTACTTTTACAGCGGGTAAGGCAGACAATGCGATGGCAAACTGGGGGACAGAAGGTGGCGGAATCCTGATTCGCGGTGGCTTTTTGAATAGTTCAGCACCTAATTTTGCCAATTGCTCATTTTCTGGCAACTTTTCAGATTATTCTGGTGGGGCCATCAGTATTTTAGCCAATGGAGACGGTATGGGTAATGGGAATATCGTGTCTCCAGTATTTACCAACTGTTTCTTTTTTGCCAATAATTCGGCCTCAGGTTCTTGCATTCAGGTAGAAAGTGCAAATGGGGGGACCTCAAAGCCATCCTTTACCAATTGTATCTTCCGATCAAATGACGCCAATACGGGAACTAGCCTCTGTCGCGCTTATGGTTTAAATAGCGAGGTGAGTCCTATTTTTGACCGCTGTCAGTTTATTGATAATGAGGCAGAGGGTTTTGGCGGCGCTTTTTACATTCACGCCTATCTCAATGCGCTTTGTCGCCCAATATTTAGCAATACCATTATTTCCAATAATAGCGCTTTCCGTGGGGGCTTTGTCTATGCTCGTGCAGATAGCAATGCTGATGTGGAACCTACCTTGGTCAATTGTACGATCATTGCCAATTCAGTGTCTGGTGGCGGGTCAGTTATTGGTAGTGAAGCCAATGTAGCTAGCTGTCATACTTCCCTAGTCAACAGCATCATTTACTCTGGGAATAGTGATCCTTTTTATCGAGCTGGTGATGCAGCAATCATGGTTAAAAACAGTATGATGGAATATACGACTTTTCCATCGCAAGCAACGGACGGGGGGGATAATCTACTAAATTCCGATCCAGAGTTTACCAATTTGGCCAATGATGATTATACCTTGACGCCTTGTTCGCCCGCCGTGGATATGGGAGATAATACCGCCATTATACCAGGAGGTTTGGATATGAAAGGCGATAGTCGAATTATCAATGATATTATTGATTTGGGAGCTTTTGAGTTGGAAGAAGAGGTGATTGCACCTGTGGCGCAAGCACAAGATATGACCCTTTATCTCGATGTAAATGGCGTAGCGACCTTGTCCACCTCTGACGTAGATAATGGCTCTTCAGATAATTGTATACTAGAAAGCCTCAGTTTAAGCAAATCGACATTTGACTGTGGCGATGTAGGTCGCCAAACCATAGAACTCATAGCTACCGATAATTGGGGCAATATCGGAACTGCTGCGGCTAATATCACTGTATTTGATGATATCCCGCCACAAGTAGTGACAAAAAATATCGAGGTAGCCATAGATGAAAATGGCAATGCCCTATTCAATGCGCCCGATTTTGATAATGGAACAACTGACAACTGCTCTATCTCACAGTTTATGCTCGATATGAATAGCTTTACCTGTGAGGAATTGGGCGATAATGTCGTCACCCTCACCGTAACAGATGGCAATGGCAATTCCAGCAGTGGAACGGGTATTGTAACCATCGTTGATAATAGCCCACCAAGCCCCAAGGTAAAGGACATCACCGTCAGCTTAGACGAAACGGGAAATATCAACATTACAGCCGATGATATAGACAATGGTTCAACTGATAACTGTAGCATTGTATCTAAACAAATCAATCTCGATAATTTTGATTGTAGCTTTTCTGGAATCGGCCAAACGGTTCACTTCACCGTAGAGGATGCCAGTGGAAATACGGCCAGTGCTACTACTACCGTGACCATTACAGATGATACCCCTCCAACTGTAATGACCAAATCGGCCACTGTACAACTCAATGAAGATGGAGTCGCCAATATTACCGTAGCCAATATCAACGATGGCTCTTTTGACAACTGCGCCATTTTCAGAACAGAATTGGACATCACCCAATTTGATTGTGAAAACCTTGGTTCCAATATCGTTACTTTCACCGTAACGGATGCCAGTGGAAACACGGAAGCCGCTACTGCTGAAGTCATCGTAGAAGACCAAGTCCTACCAACAGTGAAGGTCGTTGATCTTACTGTAGAGTTAAATGAAGATGGTTTGGCGAGTATTAGCCCAGATAAGATAGACAATGGTTCTTTTGACAATTGTAGCCTTGGGAACATGGAATTGGACATCACGGACTTTGACTGTGATAGGTTGGGAACCACTATGGTCACCTTAACGGTAAGTGACGAAACGGGCAATAGCGCTACCGCAATGGCACAGATTACCTTACAAGATAATATCCTGCCAACTATCAAAACCCAGGACAGATATGTTTATCTCGACGAAAATGGTCTGGCGACCATCGACGCAGATTATGTTGATTTGGGGAGTAGTGACAACTGCGCTGGTTTGCAATTGTCCATTGATCGCAGCGAATTCAGCTGTGATGACATTGGCGAAATCAAACTGACGCTTACTGGAGTAGATACCTATGGCAACGAAGTGGAGCAAAGCACGACACTTACCGTAGCAGATGACATGGACCCTGACGTAGTAGGAAAAAATATCAATATCAATGTATTCCCTGGCACGGAAACGACCATTATGGCTAGCGATTTAATCACTTCTGCTGATGACAATTGTGCGATTGATGAGATGACGGCCAGCCAAACCGTTTTTACGGAGGCCGATCTTGGTCCACAAAATGTAGAAGTAGTCGTTACGGATGTGAATGGAAATAGCACGACGATTACTGTGATTGTTACCGTTAATTTACTAACCAGTACAGCAGATGGACTGGCCAATGGAGCCCTGCAAGCACAGCTATTCCCCAATCCTGTGACAGAGCAATTTGTTTTGGATATTGCGCAGGCTTTGACGGGGGAGAAGACCTATGTACGCATTGTCAATTCACTTGGGCAGGTCGTTCGTCGCTATGATTTGGGGACGATAGGAACGGAGCATCGCGAAGTGATGTCAGCAGGTGAAT
Source organism: Bacteroidota bacterium (assembly GCA_038529855.1). Classification (GTDB taxonomy): domain Bacteria; phylum Bacteroidota; class Bacteroidia; order Chitinophagales; family Saprospiraceae; genus JBCBDH01. Next base: position 10,550 of record JBCBDH010000048.1, read on the forward strand.
TAGCTTCAGGCTTGTATTACCTGGAATTGGTGCAGGCAGACCAACGCATTTTGCTACCTTTGGTTAAGCACTAAGCAGTACAAATACCCAACAATCATTAGATCAGGCCCAAGGGCATCGAAATTTTTTGATGCCCTTGGGCTTTTTATAGGTAAGCCAATTGGCATCTCCTAAGTACCTAATCAAGCACTAGTTATTCAAAGACTGAAAATAAAGCTTCGCCGCTTGCATCACTTTTGGGGCTAACAGAATTGTCGCAATCATCGTGGGGAAGGCCATTAAAGCAAAAAAGCCATCGATCAAATTGATCATCATATCCAAAGATGTGGTCGCCCCCACGATGATGCTGCCAATGTAAATAAACAAGTAGTAGTGTTTCCGATCAGCACCCAGTAGATAGCTCATGCATTTGCTGCCATAATAGGAATAAGAAAACAAGGAGGAAATGCTGAAAATCGCAATGCAAACCAATAGGAGATAGGAGCCAAAACCAGGAATGGATTGGTCAAAAGCAGAAGCCGTCAAGCTCACGCCGTTCGCCCCCGTAGTCTCCCAAACACCCGTTACCAAAATCGCCAGTGCTGTCAGCGTACAAATGATCAAAGTATCTATTGCAGGGCCCAACATCGCCACCAATCCCTCGCGAACAGGCTCCTTGGTCCTGGCCGCTCCATGCGCCATTGGAGCCGTCCCAATCCCCGCCTCATTTGAAAAAGCCCCTCGTCGAATCCCCAACAAGATCAAGCCCCCAATCACCCCACCAAGAAATGGATCTCCGCCATATCTGCTAGCCGTAAAGGCTTCTGTAAAGATCAGTGATAGGTATTGAGGAACTACTTCAATATGGACGATCAAAATAATCACGACGGATACAAAATACAGCCCTGCCATGAAAGGGACTAGCCTGGATGCCGTCTCGCTAATCCGCTGGATACCCCCTACAATGACGACTGTCGTCAAAATCGCCAGGACAATTCCAATCCCCAAATTACTTCCAAATCCCGCAGGTAATTGATTGGGTATTAATAGGATATCGCGAACGGCTTGAGTGAGTTGGTTGACATTGAAGACAGGCAAGGCCCCAATCAATCCCGCCAAACTAAAAAAGATCGCCATGGGCTTCCATCGCTTACCCAATCCCTCTTCAATAAAATACATGGGTCCACCCTGGGCCTGCCCTGCGCTGTCCTTCCCTCGATACAAAATGGCCAAAGTACAGGTGAAAAATTTGGTTGACATCCCAATAATCCCACTGACCCACATCCAAAAAATCGCTCCTGGCCCACCAATCGTTATCGCTACGGCCACGCCCGCTACATTCCCCATTCCCACCGTTGCCGAAAGGGCTGTGCTCAAAGCCTGAAAATGCGAAATCTCCCCTGGCGCATTGGGGTCATCGTACTTCCCCCGCAAAACCTGAATGGCATGTCCCAAATATCGAAAAGGCAAAAAGCGGGAATAGATCAACAGACAAATGCCCCCTCCTACGAGTAGGATAAGCAGCGGTAGGCCCCAGGCCATATTGGCAAAAGCAGCAATGGCTTCAGAAAGGGATTGCATTGGAAAAGATTTGGTATAGATGGTAAATTAAAGCAAAATTGAGGAGAATTTAGCTATGCCCTTAAAAAGTCTGTTCGCCCAATTGGAGGGCTAATAATTTATGCGATCCTTTTTTCGTTAGATCAACGGAAAAGCGCAAGACGCTACCCACCGCCCTCAAAAACGAGTCCCTACTTTTTGATTTCGATAATTTATCCTTACTTTAGTAAGTCCTCATTAGCGACATCCTTTCTTCCTTTTTTACGATTTGACTAAAAACCACACAACAATGAGAGTGATGTTACCCATCAGCTTGTGGATGGTCCTGTACCTACTCACGAGTCCAATGAATGCCCAAACACCAAGTACCTTTATCCATGTCAACCAATTAGGCTATTTGCCCAATGCCGAAAAAGTGGCCGTTCTGAGCGATCCACAAAGCGGCTATAATGCCTCAGATGCCTATACGCCTGCCGCGACGATTGAATTGAGAGATGCCAGCACGGATGCCCTTATTTTTTCCGCTTCAGGTAGCATTTGGAATTCAGGAAATACCCATACTCAATCTGGTGATAAAGGCTATTGGTTTGATTTCTCTTCTGTGACGACTCCTGGCACCTATTACATTATTGACCTAGTTAACAATGAGCGGACTGGCGACTTTCGCATCGCTGATGATGTTTATGACGATGCGCTAAAAGCTGCCCTTAAGATGTATTATTACAATCGCTGTGGAATCGAAAAGGTCGCGCCTTATGCGGAAACAGGCTGGACAGATGCCAATGCTTTTAATCATCCCCTGCAAGATGCCAATTGTCGTTTTATTGATGATCCCAATAATGCAGCATTGGAAAAAGACTTGACTGGTGGTTGGTTTGATGCAGGAGACTATAATAAGTACGTCACCTTTGCCAATAGTGCAGTTCATAATTTACTGTGGGCCTATGAGGAGAATCCATTGGTTTTTGGCGATGATTGGCAGATACCTGAATCTGGGAATGGCTTGCCAGATATCTTGGATGAAATCAAATGGGAATTGGACTGGTTGATGAAGATGAACAATTCAGATGGTTCTACCCACATCAAAATGGGAAGTCGCAATCACTCGGAAAATTCCAGCGCTCCCCCTAGCCTCAATACGGACCCTCGCTACTATGGGCCAGTTTGCAGCGCAGCCTCAATTGCGGTGGCGGGTATGTTTGCCCATGCTGCCCTGGTTTTTGCTCAAATCCCCTCCCAAACCGCTTATGCACAAAGCTTGGAGACCCGCGCGGTTAGTAGTTGGAATTATGTGCTTCCTATGCTCAATGCCCATACCCTGGATTTGCTTTGTGATGATGGGAGTATTGTCGCAGGGGATGCTGACTGGACGACTGATCTGCAAAAGGAGCAGGCCGTCGTTGCTGCTGCTTATCTTTTTGCCCTAACGGGAGAGAGTGCTTACAGCCAATACGTCGTAGACGAAGCGGGTTCGACAGAACCACTTAATACAGGGTTTTGGGGAGTATATAAGAATGAGTTGAATGATGCCTTGATGCTATACACGGCGCAAAGTGGTGCAGATGCAGGAATGAAAAATACCATCCTCAATTCCATTTCCACAGCAGTCAACAACAATTGGAACGACTATTTTGGCTTTAGTGATGCAGATTTATATCGAGCTTATATGCCAGATTGGTCTTATCATTGGGGCAGTAGTTCGCCCAAGGCAGCCTATGGGGTAATGAATCAGCTTTTGGTGAATTACAATATCAATCCCAGTGGGAATAGCGCTTACACTAAAAAAGTAGCTGAGCAGCTTCATTATTTCTTTGGTGTTAATCCGCAGGGGCTTGTCTATCTTACCAATCTCTATCCTATTGGCGCTGATCGTTGTATCAATGAAATTTACCACATCTGGTTTGCGGATGGCACTATTTGGGACAATACCCAAACCTCGACTTATGGGCCAGCCCCTGGTTTTGTCACGGGTGGACCCAATAAAGACTTCTCCGTCACTAGCCTAAGCCCCCCTCACGGCCAACCTGATCAAAAGTGCTACCTGGATTTTAATGACAGTTGGCCCAATAATTCTTGGGAGATCACGGAACCAGCTATTTATTATCAAGCCTTTTTTGTTCGCTTACTGGCCAATTTCGCTGGCCAGTCCAACGCTCCGCTTCCTGTCCATTTGATCAATTTTGAAGCGCAGGTGATGGAGCAGCAGGAGGTAAGGCTTTCTTGGTTGGTGGAAGAAGAGCGCCAATTGGCGGGGTATGAGCTAGAGCGCAGTTTTGATTCTAGGCGCTTTGAGCGCATTTATGCGACTAGTGCAAGAAATAGCAGCGATGGACGGGCCCATTACCAAATGTTCGATCGCGAAGTATTCAAAGGAACGCTTTACTATCGACTAAAAATGATAGAACAAGACAGTCGATTTTCTTATTCCCCTGTCAGAAGTGTTCGTTTATCAGAGGATTTGACCATTACCATTAGTCCAAATCCCGCTAAGGATTGGATCGCCTTGCAAATCAATTCAGATCGGACCTTTGAAGGACAGTTGGTATTTAGAACAGTGAATGGTCGACAATTGGGAGATGCTCAGGTCATTCCAGTAGCCAAGGGAAGGGAACAGTTGTCTTTGGACATAAGTGCATGGACATCTGGTGTTTATTTTCTCCAATTTCACGATGAAGTTGGACAATTATTGTGGACGAAAAAGTTGGTCGTAGATTAATTGTCCAGCATTTGTCATCTGGGATATCGCTCCACTGATTTGGTTTTCAGTGGAGCGATGTTTGTACGGGACTAGGGAAAAGCTGTATATTTGTATAATAGCAACTTAATAATAAAAGATGATGAAGAGAAAACTAGAACTAACGATCGTTTTTACCCTATTATTTATCCTATCCTTATCCATCCCTACGCTACAAGCTCGCCATGTCATTGGTGGCTATCTATCCTATGAATGTCAAGGGATTTGGTCAGGCTCGGTACAATTAAAACTCAAATTTGATGTAGTCAGAGAAAGATCTGGCGGTGGTGCGGGTTTTGATCAACCCGTCCAGTTGGGTATTTATCAAGAAGACGGAAATGGTGCTTGGCAGCTTTACAGTAGACACGACGTCAGCATAAGTGCCATTGAGGAATTGCCCCTCAATATAGACCCTTATTTGTATCTCCCTTCCTTAATGGACTATGAACTAGGGCGCTACGAAGAAGAAATTAATTTGCCCTTGGGGCAAGGCCCATTTTTGATTGCTTACCAGCGTTGTTGCCGCCTGGATCGAACCTATGAGAATGTCCAATCTTCTGATAGCCTGGGCGCTGCGATGACTTTGCTGATTACCAATGAGGGTATGCAGGCTTGCAACAACAGCCCAGAAATGAGTTTTGATGGCAATCGCTTGTTTTTCCTGGATTCGCTGACGGAAAGAAGTTTTAATGCCCAGGACCTAGATGGCGACTTTCTGGTAATGGAATTTGTTGCCCCCAAGGTGGCTGGAGGACCCGCTGGCCAATTGGGCCAAGGAGGTTCTGTTAACAGCTGCAATGGGGTGATACCTGATCCAGGCAATTGTCCTCCGCCCTTTGAGGACGTGATTTACAACCCTGATTACAGCTTTGATCATCCCTTTGGACTCAATCAAGCGATGATCGATCCCAATTCCTTGACTTTATCCGCTACTCCCACAAAAGCGGGGCTATACCTGATTGGTATAAAGATGACGGAATACCGCAATGGGGTAGTATTGGGCGAAACCTATTACGATTATGTGGTAGAAGTAGCGCCAGAACTCCTGGTGGCTATCATCAATGCCAAATGCTATCACGATCTCAATAAAAATGGTACTCGAGAAGCGGACGAACCCGATTTATACCTACCCTTGGTAGCTGTGGAGGAGGTCTTAAATACAAGCAGAGATTTCTTCGCAGGGACGACCATCTATGTCGAGGAGATAGGGACCTATACCTTGCTTCCCTTCCTCAAACCCCAATGGCGAATCAATATGCCCAACGATAGTTTGCAAGTGGAAGTAGATCAACTCAAAATGACCTACGAAGTAGAAGTTCCCATCGTGGGGGTAGTAGAAGATGCTTTAGCGGATGCCTACATCACCAGTGAGCCTTTGATCTGCAATACAGAAATAAGGTATACGATTACGGTTATCAACTATGGTATAGAACCTATTTCAGGGAGTAGCTCCTTTATAGTAGATAGTTCAATGACGATTAATGGGGCTAACTTTGTTTATACCCCAGGGCTCAATGATCAGGAGATATACTGGAACTTTTCCTACCTCAGCCCAGGGGAGGAAAAGGTCTTTTTGGTTGATGTACAAATGCCCAATGAAGAATTTGCGGCAGAACTTCTACAGGTGTCCTCCCAAATGCAAATTTTTCCCAGCACTACGCCTAATCCCACACCAATCACCTTTGAAAGCCAACACACAAGCGTCCTGCTTTGCTCCTATGATCCCAATGACAAATTGGCTCATCCTGATAATGAGGACGGTTGGATAGCGCCAGAAGAACAAATTCTCTATACCATTCGCTTCCAAAATACGGGCAACTTTTGGGCAAAAGACGTCGTCCTCACGGATACGCTAGATGCCCATCTCGATTTGGAAAGCTTTGAAGTCCTATCTGCTAGCCACTATCATCGCCTCTCCATAGAAGGTCGAGCCATCGCCTTTAATTTCCTGGATATCTATCTGCCAGATTCCACCACCAGCCCACTGGAAAGCCAGGGTTTTGTCACCTTCAAAATCCGCCCCAAATCTGGCCTCCCTCACAATACCCTGATCGAAAACAAAGCCTTCATCTATTTTGATCGCAATGCCCCCATCATCACCAATACCGTAGCGCGAAGAATCAAGATCGAGGAAACAGAAGAACTCTTTTTCGCCATCTTCCCCAATCCTTTTGGCAATGAGGTCTTTGTCCAGCTAGAGGCTCCCCCCACAGATGAGCTAATTCTTGAAATCTACAATGCCCAAGGCCAAAGTGTCGGCACTCAAATACTTATTGATGCTCGCAGTCCTGTTGCGATGGATCGCGTGGCAGCGGGTTTGTATTATATGCGGATTAAGGATCGAAACGGAGAGGTGCTTGCTAGCGCGACTACTGTGAAATATCAATAAATTCCACTAAAAGAAAGTATAATGAAAACAAGACGTCTTTTACTCTTTTTGCTTATTACGCTTTGAACCTCTTATCATATCTAAGAAAAGGTCCAGCCTAACCATTCCATTACTTGTATCTGAGCAAGTGTATGACATATGTCCACCAATAAGATGACTTGCATCTAGTGATAGATAGGTGCAAAGCGTAATAAGCAAAAAGAGTAAAAGACGTCTTGTTTTCATTATACTTTCTTTT
>JBCBDH010000049.1:0-17251 GCA_038529855.1 Bacteroidota bacterium
ATTGGTATTACCATTATTGAAAAATCCGCGGTCAGAGGTAGAATTGATATAGCCATTAGAAAAGTCAATATCCAACCAATCAGTAAATTTGTGGCGGATGTTGACGCGGACAGAAGCCTTTTCGTATCCAGTATTTTCTACAATACCTTCGTTGTTTTTGTAAGTACCGCCAATAAAGAAATTGGTCTTTTCACTACCGCCAGATACATCAATACGGCTGGTTGATTGAAGCACTTGACGATCATACAATTCGTCTTCGTAATTCGTCAATCCATTTTCTCTGAACTTGTCTACATCTCCCTGGGTAAAGTTTTCTGCAACTTTAGCCTCATCCCATTCTCTATTACCTAGTAAGACGGTTGGAGAGGACAAACCAAGTACTTGAGTGAGTTTTACCCTGGTTTTTCCAGCTTGGCCTCTTTTAGTAGTGATGATGACTACACCACCTGCTGCACGAGAACCATAAATGGCGGCAGCCGAAGCCCCTTTTAGGATTTCAATGGTTTCGATATCCTCTGGATCGATATCCGCGATACGGTTAGAGGCATCGTCCTGATTGGTAGAGGTATTACCCCCACCAGCAGCAGCGGAGACGATATTGGTTCCCAGAGAGATGGAGGAGTTGTCGATAAAAACACCATCGACAATGTAGAGGGGTTGTTGATCTCCAAAGATGGAGGTAACCCCACGCAATTTGACAGACATACCACCACCAGGCGCACCTGAGTTGGCACGAATTTCTGCACCTTTAAACTTACCATAAAGCGCTCCATCAAGGGTTGCTTGAGCGGTTACACCCGTGAGTTCTTTAGCATCAATAGAGGCAACGGCATTGGCGAGATTAGCTCTTTTGACATTGGTTGCCAGACCTGTGATGACCACTTCATCCAGTAGGGTTGCTTCATCAGACATGACCACCGTCACATTGCCCGAAGAAGAGCTGACCTCTTGTTCCAAAGAGGCAAAGCCAATATAGGTAAAGACCAAAGTGGCATTATCATTAGGAACATTAAGTGAGAATTGACCATCAAAATCAGTGACAGTACCAATGGCGGTTCCTTTGATAGAGACAGAAACGCCAATTAGTGCCTCATCAGAGACATCCTTTACCGTCCCTGAGACAGTAAATTGAGCCATTGCAACAGTTGAGAGGCAAAAACTCAGCAACAATAGCAGACTAAATCTGGTACAGGTTTTCTTCATACGACATCATTTTTCTTGGTTAAGTAATATAATTATTTTCTACATGTGACTTGTATTAGTGCAAGTGGTTGAACCTTTTTATGAGTGAAATTAGATTAGCGAAAGCTGATATTGATAAGTCTTGGGCAGGTAAAATATATAACGATAATGGTAAATATATTGCGGCGTGCTACCAAAAAAATTATTACTGCCCTCTAGCATGAGAATAAGTCGTTTGTATCTTTTGCGGCAGAAAAGTACAATTTATTTTCAATGTACAAACCATTATACCAATAAATATTTGGTGCTTAGGATTGGATCGTGGAGAACAGAAGGCTGCTTTAGAGGCCCCTAAACGCTCCAAAGAAAGGGCTAAGCCATTGTGTTTCACGGCTTTTGGCACATGATCCATCTTTGGAAAAGAGAGATTAAGATTTTATAACATTTCAACGGCTTAAAGATCGAATACGCTCATATGTCATCCGCCTGACAAGCCAGTTAGCTTTGTTGTAATTGATGGAAGTAGTTGAATAATTTAGAGATATCGCTGACTTTCCTCAAATCCAATCTATTCTGAGAGACATAGTCTTCGATTTGTGGACGAAAGGAACCAAATAATTTATAGAGGTTCTTTTTTGTGGGTTTGATCTTTTGGAGCGATCCCTTTTTCTCCTGTACATAGAGGATACCTTGATTGGGTTTGTCGGCTTTGTATAGCATGAGCAATTGTAAATCGCCATCGGAGAGCAATTGAAAATAGGTCATGTGCTGATTGTCCTCTTCGATGATCTCTTTAGTCATAAAGAGGCGTTGACCAATAAGCGCATACTGAATTTTCTCTGGATAGAGGGTATAGACTTTTTGGTTAATCAAGACTTGTATCTCGTTATTTTTAGCTTGAAAGGCGGTAGGTACTTTGAATAGTTCTCCGGTTGTCGTTTCGATAATGCCATCGCTTTGAAAATCAGTGGGGGAGAGCGTGAGCTCGACGCTTGGCCTACAGAAAAAGAGCAATTCTATATGGCTTTCGATATGTTCTTGCTGTTTTAGGCTTTCAATTTTATTTTCTTGGGCTGCTCCGATGGTACAGATCGATGAGAGCAACCATAATAGGAGGAGTACTCTATTCATAATAGTAGCTTTTGAGTGGCTTGTGTGGGTGATGACAAAGGCATATATGCCCTTGTACTGGACAAGCATTGATCATATTAGGCTGATTCATTTTTTTCGCAATGTGCGAATGTTATCTGAGGTTTAAATTTAAGTACCTAACCTAAGCAGCTTATTTTTTATTGGTTTTTCATTAAAATTGGCGATCGCTCTCTTTGTATCTGTATTTACATTAATTTAGTAGCTTATCGCTTGATCGCAAGATAAAGATAAAATAATAGTATAAAGAATAAAGGTACTTAACAATAGTTTAGCATTTTTTTATCGGAAGGCCCAAATCGCTTCACAATATGCAAAAATCTTTCGCTCTGCTTAGCCTATTATGGCTAGCCATCTGGACCAGTAGCCCTGCCCAACAGCTTTTTCCTGCGCCAGGGCGCCTTTTTGAGGACGAGAAAATGATCCAGATACACATTTTAATGTCTCCTTCTGATCTGGAAGTCTTATTGGACCCCGCTAATGCCTTCGCTAATGATTACTACGAGACAAAAGTCGTTTTCGATTTTGGGGATTTAACAGATACCGTGGAAGCTGTTGGTTTAAGACTTCGAGGTAATACATCTAGAGCGGCCCAAAAAAAATCCTTTAAATTATCCTTTAATACTTTTGAATCAGGTCGCAAATATCGCGGATTGGAAAAACTCAATCTCAATGGCGAACACAATGATCCCAGTATTGCAAGATCAAAAACCTGTTGGGACCTTTGTCGGGCCATGGAAATACCCGCTCCGCGAAGTAATCATAGTCAACTGTACATCAATGATGTATACTTTGGTATCTACGCCAATGTCGAACATATTGACGAAGTCTTTGTCGATCTCCGATTTGGAAGCGATAAGGGCAATCTGTACAAATGTCTTTGGCCCGCTGATTTGGCTTATCTAGGTGAGGATCCTAATTTATACAAACTGGTGGATGCTGGCCGTCGGGTCTATGAACTAAAGACCAATACCGAGACCGATGATTACAGCCGACTAGCAGCGCTTATAGGGGTTATCAATAACAGCCCACCTGCTGATTTTGCCTGTGACCTGGAAAAGATATTCAATGTCCAAAGTTATTTACGATCTATTGCTATGGATGTGCTGACTGGCAATTGGGATGGCCCTATTTTTAATAAAAATAATTTCTATCTCTACGATAATCCCCTAAGTGGCCAATTTGAGTACATCCCCTATGATCTGGATAATACCCTGGGGATTAACTTTTTTGCTGGTCAAGATTGGACCGATCGGAATTTGTACAACTGGTCTGCTCCTGGCAGTAGCCTACTGTATGTTCGGATCATGGATCAAGCTGAGTATCGGGATCAATATTCTTATTATCTCGATCAATTTCTTGAGCATATTTATCAGCCTGATCTCCTCTTCGAGTCCCTGGATGAGCTGCGCGACCAATTGCGCGAAGCTGCTACGGACGATCCTTATCGCCCCCTCGATTATGGATTTACGATGCAAGACTTCGAGACGGCCTATGAGGAATCGCTTCCCTTTTTTCACACGAACTATGGAATTAAAGAGTTTATCAGCATTCGTCGATCAAGTGCATTTGAGCAATTAGAAGATAAGGACAGTTATCCCATCCTTGAACAGTTGCAAAGCAATCGCCCTTCTGCTTCGCAAGCATTACAGTGGACGGTGCGCATTCGCGAAGATGGGGAAGTAGGGGAGAGCCTTTTGTGGTACAATTGGAAGAATGAGGGGTGGCAGTCTATTTCGCTACGGGATGATGGCCAGCAGTTGGATGATTTAGCTGGGGATGGACTATACAGCGGGCAGTTGTCCCCATTTAATGAGGAAGGGGTTTTGCAATATTACATCGAAGCCATTGACGATAAAGGCCAGCGCAGTCGACTTCCACGCTGTGAAGACTTGGAGCTGAACATCCGCGAGGTGACGGATCAGTTGTATTTGAATGAATTGATGGCGAGCAATGACCAGACGATTGCTGATGAGGCTGGCGAGTTTGATGATTGGTTAGAAATCTATAATGGAGGAACGAGTGCGATCCCACTAGGGGGGAAGTACCTGAGTGATGATCCAACCCGCCCCGACAAATGGGCCTTTCCAGATGTCGAAATTGCTCCTGGGGAGTTTATCTTGATCTGGGCAGATGAAGATCAGGACCAAGGCATATGGCATACCAACTTTAAACTCGATGCGGACGGTGAGCGTTTAGGCATCTACGATGACATCAGCCAGAATTTTGCTTTAATCGACGAAGTGATTTTTGATGAACAGGGCAGCGACCGAGCTTTGGGACGGATTCCCAATGGGACGGGAGCTTTTCAGGAGGTTGCGCCAACTCCTGGAGCCAGCAATGAGCCGCTAAGTATTTCAGCTCCAGCATTACAAAATCGCCTTCAGCTCTACCCTAATCCTGCTGGCCCTTATCTACTGCTTGATTGGCAAACACTGGGCAGCCAAGTAGCGAAATTGCAAGTGTGGAATGCCTATGGGCAATTGGTTAGAGAAGAGGATATTAACCCTGGGTCAACTTCCTTTTATTTGGAATTGGAGCAGTTGCCTTCCGCTTGGTATGTTCTTCGATTGATAAAAACGGATCAATCATCGTTAGACCGAGCGTTTTTAAAAATAGACTAGATTTAGACAAATTCGGAATCATCCCATTCTCGACGGAGCTTTTTGAATTCCTTGAGTTCCAGCTCGTCTTCCGTAGGTGGAGACGTTTGTTCCTGGGCCTTAGGTTTATCTTCGTAGTAGTATTCTTTTTCCTTCATGCGTTCCACCTCACGCGCGATTTCGCGCTCCTCCCACTGCTCGTCATAACGCGTATTGCCCATCCAGCCAAACACTGACATATAATGCATAAATAAGCCAATACCCCAAAAGAACATGGGAAATTTAAACCACCAAATGCCATGGCGGCCCATGGTGAAAAAATTGACAGCGAAAAGCACAATACCTACCGAAACATAGGTGCTCAAGTGCTGATAAAATTCCTTTTTTTCCTTGACGCGCGCTTTGGCTTTTTCGTAATATCTAGATTCGCGATCCATCTGTAAAGTATGACAATTTTTTTTATACAAAACGGAAAAAGAAGATACATAAGTGCTTTCAAAAGCGCAATAATTATCGACTAATGCCTTTTTTTTAAATAGAATCTAAACTTCGCTTCTTTCCCCTTGTTATTAGCAGCAGTTTATTCACAAAATGCCTCATGGCTGTTCATTTGCTGTATCTATGAAAATAACATTTTATAAAGGGCTATTGTTGCTATTTTTACTCTCTGCTTGCTCCTCAGATCAAGAACAGGTGCAAAAAGGTCCTAAAAGTCCTTTTCAAACTACCCAGCCCTCCGTTTTGTACTTCAAAAACATGCGATCCGTCAACTACAAACAGCGGCGCCAAGAACCCAAGATGGATGTATATACTTTCCGACAATTCACAGATACAGACAGCCGCCCCATACTCTATCCACTCATCGTGAATAATTGGTTGCAGGATGAGGCTTACTTGCTTATTGAGCGAAATGAATTTGGTGCTTTTGCCGATAGCTTGATCGTCCAATGGGAAAGCCCCACTGATAGCAGTGGTACCTTTTATTTGGCCAATACCTTCAAGCAGCAACAATACGAATTTGGCTTGGCCCTTTACCAACGACTGAAGGAAGACTGCAGTTTGAAAATTAAATCCAGTGACGGAACCTATGTCCCATTATTTGACCAAAAGGAGGACCGGTTTCACTACGCAACAGTCGTTAGAGACTTTTTGCGTTTGACGGAAGCTTTGTAAGCAGGAAGGGTAGTAGTTAACATACGAAATGGAGGTGAAACAATAACACTGGCTTTGTGTAAGCAGTATGTAGGTTAAATTATCGTCAACTATCCAAAAATCGAAGTAGCAAAAATCGGGGTAAAAACCTTTGTTGGTAAGGGTTTTTAGTTGAATACGTATTATTTTTTATGTCACAAAAAAATGAGCTATGTATTGTCGAAACTATCAAAACAGCCTAATATTGTAGTATCTTTTTATTTAAAAGTAGTTTTTGTGTTTATTTGTTTGGGTTAGAGACCCTTGCTTCACAGCAAGGGTTTTCTTTTTGGCACTGATTTTCAGGGCTGTAAATAAGCGCTGTTCACTTGTTCCCACTGATTTGTTAAGCGCTGGAGGACTGGCAAAAAAAAACTTCTGTTTCCACAATGAAAACAGAAGTCCTTTTGCACTAGGGCAATCAACTATTCGATCTAGTTGTTATTTGGAGAACTAAAGATGCTTGGCTGGCTAGAAGGTACTCCCTCTGGCTCAGGTGCTTTCTTTTTGACTTCTCCCTTAATGGTCAGTACGTGCTTACCCACCTTATCATTAGTTGACAAGGTAACGCGCTTGGTGAATTTTCCAATACGCTTAGTGTCATAACGCACTTCTATTTCTGCACTTTCTCCGGGAAAGATTGGTTCTTTTGGCCACTTAGGCACCGTACATCCACAACTTCCTTTGGCATTGGTAATTTGTAGTGGCTCATTGCCAGTATTAGAAAATTTGAAAACGCGGAGTGGATCAGCACCTTGTTCTATCGTACCATAATCAACTTCAGTCGATTCGAGGCTCATTACAGGCCCACCTTCAGCAGGGGCTTCTTTAGTAGCTGCGCCATCTGTCTGTGCAATTGCAAAAGTCGCTACAAGAGAGAAGATGGTAAGTAGTGAGAATAATCTTTTCATCGGATACATTATTTATTCATGAAACAATACCCTACAAAAATAACTGAAAAAGATAAGATATGAAAGCCCACCCCTCTAGTCCTTGGTTAAAATATAGTTAAATGGAATGGAAATTAGCCATCTGGCTACACTATTTGACTTTGTACAAAACAAAAGTTCGCCTTTTTGTATTATCTATTAATTTATATTTCTTATTTTATTAGTTATTCCATGTAAATAAATGGACAGACCTGTTGAAGAGGATTTGGTTGCTGTAAATAGATAGTGTATTTTTGACCTAAACCCTTGATTAATAGCTGCTTGTTAATTATAATTTTAAACCTAGAGTAATCCGTCTTTTAGTTAAAGACCTCCAAAAAACTAGGTATAAATGCCCAAAAATCCTACCTTTGCAGCGAAATTTGGCCCTAGGGCCAATAAAATAGCCTCGTTATGGCCAGGTTAGTTCAATTTTGAAATAATTTAAGCCCTTACTATATGCTCGGAGACAACCCTGTTGTGAACATTTCAAGCGATCAGTCCGAAATCGATACTTTTATTGAAGAAGTGATTAAAGATTTTCGCATTTGTTGTATCAGCCGTGAAGTCAGTCTGTTGGCCCGAAAGGAAGTACTTACTGGTAAAGCCAAATTTGGTATTACTGGAGATGGAAAAGAAGTGCCACAGGTAGCCATGGCTCGCGCCTTCAAAAAAGGCGATTGGCGCTCTGGATACTACCGCGATCAAACGCTGATGTTTGCCTTGGGTTTAACGACCATAGAACAATACTTCGCCCAACTCTACGCCGATGCCCAAAATGATCCTTTCTCTGGCGGTAGACAAATGAATAGCCATTTTGCTACTCCGATGTATGATGCCAAAGGCGAATGGGCCAACAGTCTCGAACAATACAATACCTCTTCCGATATCTCCTCTACTGGTGGCCAAATGGGCCGCGCTGTCGGTTTAGCTTTGGCTTCAAAGATTTACAGGCAAGAAGGAGCAATACAAGATGAGCGCTTCAGTAATGATGGGCAGGAGGTTTGTTTTTGTACCATTGGAGACGCTAGTACTTCCGAGGGCGTCTTCTGGGAAGCTGTCAATGCTGCTGGTGTTCAGCAGATTCCCTTGGCAATTTCTGTATGGGATGATGGTTATGGTATCTCTGTACCCAAGGCTTATCAGACTACGAAGCAAAGTATTTCTGAGGTATTAGCAGGTTTTCAGAAAAATGGAGAAGACCTCAACGGGCTAGACATCTATCAAGTCAATGGTTGGGATTACCCAAAGCTTTGTGAGGTCTATGAAAAGGGGATTGAAAAAGTTCGTCGAACCCATGTGCCAGCCCTCTTCCATGTGGAGGAACTGACCCAACCTCAAGGACATTCTACCTCTGGTTCGCATGAGCGTTACAAGGATAAGGAGCGATTAGAGTGGGAGCGGCAGCACGATTGTATCGAAGTGATGTACCGTTGGATGATAGATGCCAAGATTGCAGACGCCAAGACTTTGGATAAGATATGGGCAGATGCAAAAAAGGAAGTTAAAGAAGCACGGGAACGTGCATGGAAAGCCTATGTAGAGCCGATCAATGCACAGATTGGCCATCTGGATAAAATATATACGCGGCTGATCGATGCTCATCCCGACGAAAAAGGGATTGCGCCTTTGCATACCAGTTTGACAAAAATGCTCAATCCGGTTTATAGCGAGATAGTGCAAAATGCTCGTCAGGTGCAAATGCTACTGCGTGCTCATCAGTCAGACGCGGTAAAGGAGCTTCGCGAATGGCTGATCTCTTCCAGACAGCTGACCGAGAAGCGATACAGTCATTATTTATACAGCGAGTCTCCCAAGTCGGCGCTTAGAGTACCTATCGTTCCTGCTCGTTTCTCTGAAGAATCACCCACCCGAAATGGCTATCAAGTCCTCAATCGCTGTTTTGATGATATTTTGCAACGCGATAAAAGGGTATATGCTTTTGGCGAGGACGTTGGTCAAATTGGGGATGTCAATCAAGGATTTGCGGGGCTACAGGAAAAACATGGGAAAGAACGCGTATTTGATACGGGTATTCGCGAGTGGACCATTATGGGGCAAGCCATCGGTATGGCCATGCGAGGATTGCGCCCTATCGCCGAGATTCAATACCTGGATTATTTAGTTTATGGGCTAGAGCCGCTGACGGATGATCTGGCTACTTTGCGCTATCGAAGTAATAATTTACAGCAGTCACCTGCTATTATTCGTACCCGTGGTCACCGTCTTGAAGGTATTTGGCATGCTGGGTCTCCCATAGGTATGCTGATCAATTCCTTGCGAGGCATATATATATGTGTACCGCGTGACATGACCCAAGCTGCTGGTTTTTACAATACGATGTTGCAATCGGACGATCCCGCTCTAATCATCGAATGTCTCAATGGCTATCGACTCAAGGAGCGCCTACCAGATAATATTTCGGAATTTACCGTGCCACTTGGAGTCCCTGAGGTATTGGAGGAAGGGACAGATGTGACATTAGTGACCTATGGGGCTTGTGTTCGGGTGGCCCATAAGGCTTTGGGTACATTGAGCCAGATGGGTATCTCTGTCGAACTCATCGACATACAGACCATATTGCCCTTTGATTTGAGCGATTGAACAATTCGATGCTCCAAATCAAAGGGCAACCGCATTGTCTTCATGGATGAAGACGTACCTGGTGGGGCTACAGCATACATGCTTCAGGAAGTGATGGAAAAACAAGGAGGCTACCGTCATCTGGATTCGGCTCCATTGACCATTACGGCCAAAGAACATCGGCCTCCTTATGGTTCTGACGGGGATTATTTTTCCAAGCCCAATGCAGAGGATGTTGTGGAACGGATTTATGAATTGATGCATGAGAGCGATCCACAAAAGTATCCCTTGGTCTAGTTTTTGTTAGCGTTTGGTCGAATTAGTATTAATTTAAACTTAATCCTTGATATATCATTTGGATATAGTATATATTTACCATCTTTAGATAAGAGATGGTTCTATTAAACCCATTTACTGTATTTATCCAAGCAAAGAGATTTTGACCAAGCGACTTGTAATCATACCCACCTATAATGAAAAGGAAAATATCGAAGCTATCATTCGCACCGTATTTTCTTTAGATCGACCCTTCCATATTCTTGTTGTGGATGACGGTTCTCCTGATGGAACCGCTCAAATTGTTAAAGACTTAAAAGCAAGTACATTTGAGGAAGCGCTGCATATCGTTGAGCGATCTGGTAAATTGGGCTTAGGAACTGCCTATATTAAAGGCTTTCGCTGGGGCTTGGAAAGAGGCTATGATTATCTCTTTGAGATGGATGCCGATTTTTCTCACAATCCCAAGGACCTGCTTCGATTGTTTGACGCTTGTAGCGAGGGAGGAGCGGATATGGCCGTTGGTTCTCGATATGTCAAAGGAGGTAAATTGAAGAACTGGCCCATAGATCGTATTCTTTTGTCTTATGGTGCCTCCCTCTACGTTCGGATCATTACCTGGATGAATGTCAAAGACCCTACCGCTGGTTTTATCTGTTATAGCCGACGTGTTTTGGAGACCATCGATCTCGATAAAATTCGCTTCATTGGTTATGCCTTTCAAATCGAAATGAAGTTTGCAGCTCACAGCTTGGGCTTTAGTATTGCCGAAGTTCCCATCACTTTTACCGATCGGGTAGAAGGGGTTTCCAAGATGAATACCAGCATCATCAGCGAAGCTATTATGGGCGTATTACAAATGCGCTATCAAAGCTTTTTTAAGAGCTATGCCCTAGAAACCTCCTAATTTTGGTGTCGAATCCAAGCTAAAATGGGCACTGTTTTCCCCTCTGGTGGGAATTTCTAACCGTTTTTATCCCTTTTTCTTTCCTGAAAAGTGCTAGAAAGTACTATTAATCAATCTATTTGTCATTATTTTGATGATAAATGGATAGAATTACAATGATTTGGAAAAATGTGAATAACTTTTTGCATAGAAAAAGTGGGAAAGAGTGGTAAGTTGTGGGAATTTATTCTAATTTTGAACAGTTAACAGATATAAAAAGGTTTTAATGCCTCAATTACTAGGAGAATACGAATGTAAAATTGACGCCAAGGGACGGATGAGAATGCCAAGTATGTTGATCAAGCAACTGGCTGGCGAGGGGGAGTTGACATTTGTAATCAATCGAGGAATAGAACCCTGTTTAACGCTCTATCCCAAAGATGTTTGGGATAAAATTGTAAAAAAGGTAAACGGCCTGAACACTTACATTAAAAAGAACCGAGATTTTATCCGCTATTTTTATCGAGGTGCGACGGAATTGGCTTTGGACAGCTCAGATCGCGTTCTGCTACCCAAACGCCTGACGGAATACGCTGGGATTGAAAAAGAAGTAATCCTTTTTGCTGTCAATGACCGAATCGAGATTTGGTCAGCGAATAAATTTGACAACCTAATCGAGGAAGAGCCAAGCGATTTCTCTACACTGGCAGAAGATGTGATGGGCGGAATGACAGAAGAAAAAGAGGAAGAATGACCTATCATGTTCCGGTTTTGCTGGAAGAAAGTGTGGAAGGGCTCCTGCTCCAACCGAATGGGATATATGTGGACGCTACCTTTGGAGGTGGCGGTCACTCAAAACATATATTACAAAAACTAGGTGCCAAAGGGCATCTTTACGGCTTTGATCAAGATGAAGATGTTTTGCCGAATCTGATATCTGAGAATGAACACTTCACCTTTGTACACCACAATTTCCGCTTTCTTAAACGCTTTCTACGCTTGCACCGTGTTCGGGAAGTAGATGGCATACTAGCGGATCTTGGCGTTTCTTCTCACCAATTAGATAGTGCCGAACGTGGGTTTTCCTACCGGTTTGATGCCGAACTGGATATGCGAATGAATCGCAAGGATGGCCCGACCGCCGCTGATGTACTCAATACCTACACTGCCGAACAACTGCAGTCGATATTGAGTCGGTATGGCGAACTGCGCAATGCCCGCACCCTTTCTAAGGCCCTCGTCGACGGTCGTCGACAAAGCGCCTACAAAAGGATCGGAGACCTATTGCTTGTCGCCCAGCCTCATATTCGAGGCCATCGCGCTCGCTACCTCTCGCAGCTCTTTCAGGCCCTGCGCATAGAGGTCAACGACGAAATGGGCGCCCTCCGTACTTTTTTGGAGGATGGACTCGAATTGCTAAAACCTGGCGGACGAATGGTGATTATCACCTACCATTCCCTGGAAGATCGCTTGGTCAAACACTTTTTCAAGACTGGAAATTTCGAAGGAGAACTCATCAAGGATTTCTATGGAAACATCCAACGCCCTTTTCGCATAGTGACTAAAAAAGCCCTATTGCCTAGTGAGCGTGAAATTCAAGAGAACCCTAGAGCTCGCTCTGCTAAGTTGCGTATAGCAGAGAAGATTTAGAGGGAGGAGCGCCCGCATTGTCGAGTTACGAAAAGTCTGCCCGCATTGTCGAGTTGGAAAGCCTGCCCGCATTGTCGAGTTGGAAAGCCTGCCCGCATTGTCGGAGTGAGCCAATTCACTCCGACAAGCAGCCCGAAGCTCTTTTTGCTACCTTTTTCCAGCGACTGGGAAAAAGTAGACGAATGTAAAGAAAAAGCAAAAGTGTCCTGGGTTTAAGACCAAAGTACACCCAAAACACCCACTAAAATAGAAATCGCGATTACTCGTAATCGCTAAAGATAAACCCAATCGCGCAGCGATTAACCAAACAAATGGCAAAAAAAAAGAAAACCATTCGTGAATACCTAGACTTGGGAAGCCTCAGCGCCGCACTGGTTCTGAAAAATCTCCCCTTTGTCTTCTTTCTCAGTTTTCTCGCCATTATCTACATAGCGAATGCCCACTATGCCGAGAAGAAAGTTCGGCAAATACAGCAATCGCAAAATGAGTTGAAAGAATTGAGGTGGTTGTACATGTCCCTGCAATCCGATTTGATGTACAACAGCAAAAGGTCAGAAGTCATACGGGACGTTGCGCCCAATGATCTAAAACCGATCAAGGGAAATTTGAAAAAGATTGTTATTGAACAACAATAAATAAAGATAACGCCGCATCACCAATTATGAATATCAAGAATGAGGTCCTGATTCGCGTCTATGTCGTCTTGTTGTTTTTGGTGCTCATCGCAGTCGTCATTTTTTTTCAAGCCTTCAAAATTTCATTTAAGGAAGGCAAAAGATGGCGAGATGCAGGTAAAGAAGAATACCTGCGTTATGTAACCATCAGCGGAGAACGCGGCAATATCATGACAGAAGATGGCAGCTTGCTGGCCACTTCACTACCGTTCTTTGAAATATGGTTTGATCCCAATTCTACTGCCATGAAGGCAGAGGATTTTGAGAATAATGTCGATTCCCTGGCCTGGTGTCTGGCTACTTATGTAGACAATACCTATACGCCAGGTGGCTATCGCGATCATTTGCTTAGACTTCGGGAATCCGGAGCCAGACATGTCCTGATTAAAAAGGGGGTGAGCTATGCAGAGCTGAAACAAATCAAAAAGTTTCCGCTGTTTCGCAAAGGTAAATATCGCGGTGGATTGATCGTGGAGCGCACGCCGCGTCGCGACCGTCCCTTTGGCCTACTGGCCCAAAGAACCATTGGTTATGTCCGCGAAAGTGCTAAACCCGTTGGTCTGGAAGGCTACTTTGATAAGGTACTCGGTGGACAGAAAGGGAAGCGACCAATGGAACGCGTCGCTAAAAATACCTGGATTCCCGTCAATGACCTCACGGAAATTGAGCCAGAAAATGGCCATGATATCATTACCACAATCGATATTAATTTACAGGATATTGCAGAAGGAGCCCTTTACAAAGCCATCAAGCACCACAATGCCAAAAAAGGTACGGCGGTGATTATGGAAGTCGAGACTGGTGCCATTCGCGCCATCGCTAATCTTGGCCGTTTGAAAGATGGACAATTGTGGGAAACCTATAATTATGCTATTGGTGAAGCGGTAGAGCCTGGTTCGACTTACAAATTGGCTTCTATCATGGCCATGCTGGAAGATGACTACATCCGTCTGGACGATTCTATTGATCTGGAACAAGGAAGTCATCAGTTTTACGAAGAAATCATGCTCGATGCGGCTTATCATCAATTGGATACAACTACTATTCGTCATGCATTTGAGATTTCTTCTAATGTAGGTATCGCCAAACTAGCAGAGCAGTTTTATGCCGAAAATGCCGAGCAGTTTATCGATCGTCTCAAAGGAATGAATCTACATCTGCCAGTGGGCATTGAGATAGAAGGAGAGGCCCCACCTTATATTAAGGAAGCTTACAGCGAAAAAGATGAGTGGAGTGGTATTACGGTGCCTTGGATGTCGATTGGCTATGAAGTATTGATTACGCCATTACAAATGCTGACCTTCTTTAATGCAGTGGCCAATAATGGACAGATGATGAAGCCTTATTTGGTTTCGGAAGTCCAGCATTTTGGCAAGACAGTGGAGAAGATAAAGCCTACTGTAGTCAAAAAGCAAATCGCTTCTACCAAAACGATTCGACAAGTACAGGACTTATTAGCTGGTGTTGTTAGCAATGGCACCGCCAGTAAATACCAATCCAGCCAATACAATTTTGCGGGTAAAACAGGTACGGCTCAGGTCGACTATCGCAAGTTTAAACCGCGTAAGAACATCAAACACCGCGCTTCTTTTGTCGGTTATTTTCCTGCAGAAGCTCCCGTTTATTCCTGTATTGTGATGATTACAGAGCCCAAGCAAAATGGGATTTATGGCAGCGAAGTGGCACTACCCGTTTTTCGGGAAATTGCAGATCGTTGCTACGAGTCCAAAATTATGTTGCACGAAGCCCTGAATCGTCGTCCCCAACCGGAATTGAAAGAATACAAAATGCCGGTTCGCAATGCAGGGGCCTACACAGATATGGAGGAAATTTTAGCTTTCCTCGATTTAAAATACGAAGACAATGCCACGGGTAAATGGGTGGTTACCTCCGCTCAATCAGATACCTTACTGCTACAGAATAGAAGCCTTCAGTCCAATGTCGTACCCAATGTGGTGGGCATGGGACTACGCGATGCCTTGTACATCTTGGAGAATTTGGGTTTACAAGTTGTGCTCAATGGCGCTGGAAAGGTAGTCAAACAGTCTCTTATACCTGGGACCAGGGTGAAAGGTCAGACGATTCGATTGACACTGCGTTAGTTGAATCCACATTATGAAACACATAAAAAGAGCCCAATCAATTTTGCTACATTCATTATATGGGCTTGCAAATTAAGTACACAAAAAAACATCTAAATTCAATGACGCTGTCGCTACTATTAAATGCTGTTATCCCTCAATTATGAAACACTATTACACTATTTAACACAAAACCAAAGCATTGGTAGCCCTTAAGCACATACTTAGAGAAATACCAATAGTGGGTATCACGGGATCACCCACTGTTCGTATTCGGCAAATCGCTTTTGATTCGCGAAAAGTTGAAGTCGATGATTGTTTTGTTGCCCTAAGCGGCTCCAAAATAGATGGTCATCGCTTCATCGATAAAGCCATTGCAGAGGGAGCTATTGCAGTGGTTTGTGAAATACTTCCAGTCATCCTTCGGAAGGGAATCACCTATATACAGGTGAACGACAGTGCCGAAGCTTTGGGAGCCATCGCCGCGAATTACTATGGTCATCCTTCCCATCAATTGCCAGTCATTGGCGTGACAGGGACCAATGGGAAGACTACTGTAGCCACCTTGCTCTATCAGTTGTTTACTGACCTGGGGTATAAAACAGGTTTGATTTCAACGGTGGAGAATAAGATCGGCCAAGAGGTGATTCCTGCCAAGTTTACCACACCCGATGCTCTGACGCTTCAGTCCTTATTGGCCGAAATGGTCGCCGCAGGTTGTAGCTATGTGTTTATGGAGGTTAGCTCCCATGCGATCCATCAACGCCGCATTAGCAAACTCCATTTTAGTGGTGGTATTTTTACAAATATCAGCCACGATCATTTGGACTACCACAAAACCTTCAAGGAGTACATCACAGTTAAGAAGCGATTTTTTGATGAATTACCCAAAACGGCTTTTGCCCTGACCAATATCGATGATAAAAACGGTTCGGTCATGGTGCAAAATACCCGCGCTGCTATTCATCGCTACAGTTTGAGAACACTAACCGATTTTAAAGCAAAAATAATCGAGAATAGCTTGACGGGTTTGCATTTAGAAATCAATGGACAAGCTTTTTTCGGCAAACTGATTGGTGAATTTAATGCCTACAATCTACTGGCTGTTTATGCCACAGCGATCTTGCTTGATCAAGACCAGTTGGAGGTACTAACGCAGCTTAGCCAGCTTCAATCCGTCAATGGTCGATTTGATCATGCGATTGATCCAAAGCGAAAAATCATTGGGATTGTGGATTATGCCCATACCCCTGATGCCCTGGATAAGGTGTTGAGCACCATCAATCAGCTAAAGCCCAAAGGCCAACAATTATTAACAGTTGTAGGCTGTGGAGGAGATCGCGATCGGGAAAAAAGGCCCATAATGGCTCAATTTGCCTGTCGCTACAGCGATCAAGTGATCCTGACCTCCGATAATCCTCGGACTGAGGACCCAGAAAGTATTATTCGAGAAATGGAAGCAGGAATTCCAAAAAAGGATTTATCTAAAACACTATTGATTACCGACCGATTGCAAGCGATACGAACGGCTTGCCGGTTGGCCAAAACAGGAGACATTATCCTGGTAGCGGGCAAAGGCCACGAGACCTATCAGGACATCAACGGGATAAAGCATCCTTTTGATGACAAAAAAATACTAAAGGAAAGTCTGGAAACTTCATAAGGGCATCTTTGTGGACTTCCTTTAGAGAGACTATTATCATTCTCAGATTCATTTAACAGTTTGTGGCAGGTGTTTTAGCCTGCTACAACTGTTCGTCCGCTAGCTAGTGCATTTTCTGCTTAGCGGATTGGAATCAGGCCGTGTTAAACAATTAAACACAGAATTAAAAAACAGCACCCTTTACATTTGACATGCTGTACTATCTATTTGCATATCTAGAGAAAACGTTTGGCTTACCAGGCGCTGGTTTGTTTCAATACATTACCTTCCGTGCAGGACTGGCCATCATTCTCTCCCTAATTATCTCTATGCTCTTTGGCTGGAGGATTATCCGTTTTCTCCGAAAATTGCAGATAGGAGAATCCATTCGCGACCTCGGATTAG